>JBJESI010000091.1:8432-10930 GCA_051882715.1 Oscillospiraceae bacterium | reverse complement strand
CTGCGAGAAAGCCTCGCAGTCGAGGAAAGCAAAATGCGGCGGACATCCGCCGCACGAAAATATATTGATTTCGGCTTAGCTGATTCCACACACTTTTTAAGATATGCTAAAATAATCAACACTTTTGCGGTGCGTGGGTTAATCGACAGCCTGAATCCGCCTTTTAAGACGGATTTAAGGTTTACTTATTAAGATATTTTTCGAGGAATTTAACCGAGAGCTCAAACCACTCGGAGCATTCGGGCTTTATTTCCGATTCATCATGAGCCGTTTGCCATTCGCAGGCTGCAAGTCCGTGCTTTCCGCTTTCAAAGATATGAAGCTCAAAAGGAACGCCGTTGTCTGCAAAGGCTTTTGCGGCGAGAAGGGAATTTTGAACAGGAACGGTTTCGTCGCTCGCCGTCGACCAAATAAAAACGGGAGGAGCAGACTCGGTAATCCTGTTTTGTATCGAATATGCTTCTCTGTCCGACTCTTTTACGCAGATGTTGTCAAAAGAGCCTTTGTGGGCGTATTCTCCTCCGTCGATAACCGGGTAGCACAAAACGCAGGCGTCGGGGACAAGGGAAATGTTCTTATGGGTTTTAAGGCTTACCTCGCCGTCCTTAAGGGTGGAAATCATTCCTGCAAGATGTGCTCCTGCGGAAAATCCGCATACAGCCACTTTGTTTGGGTTGATGTGATGGACTTCGGCGAGATTTCTGATTACAGCCATTGCCCATGCACAGGCCTTGATTACTTCAGGCATGGCGGTTTTCACGGGGTAGGAGAGAACAAAGGCGTTAAATCCTTTTGAAAGATATTTAAGGGCGATAGGCTCGCCTTCGCGGGAGGATATTCTGTCGTAGCCTCCGCCGGGAATGATAAGAACCGCCGGGCGGCAGTCGGTTGACGCAATACCTTCGATAGGCTCGCTTATAAAGCCTTTCATGGTAACGCTTCTGTTATCGTCAAAGCTGTAGTGAATAATTCTCATTTTATACTCCTTGGTCGGTTTTTTAACATTATACATAAAAAAATTACGGGACGCAATAGATATTTGATTTTTCGGGGTGGTTTTTTGATACATATAGGCAACGACTGGGACGAGCTTCTTTCTCAGGAAATACAAAAGGATTATTATAAAAGGCTTCGTGCCATTCTTAAAAAAGAATATGAAACGCAGACGATTTATCCCGATATGTACAGCATTTTTAACGCTTTGAAGCTGACCTCAAGACGCAATACAAAGGTTTTAATATTGGGACAGGATCCGTATCACGGGGAAAATCAGGCGCACGGTCTGGCTTTTTCCGTGCAAAGGGGAATACAAACTCCGCCGTCGCTTGTGAATATTTACAAGGAGCTTCAGAGCGATTTGGGCTGTTATATTCCTAATAACGGTTATCTTGAAAAATGGGCAAGGCAGGGAGTTCTGCTTTTAAACACGAGCCTTACGGTTCGCAAGGACCTTGCAAATTCCCACAGTAAAATCGGCTGGGAGCATTTTACCGACAAAATTATTTCACTGCTAAACGAAAAGGAAGAGCCGATGGTTTATCTTTTGTGGGGAAACAATGCAAAGCAAAAGCAGGCTCTTATAAATAATCCAAAACATCTTGTGCTGACAAGCGCTCATCCGAGCCCCCTTTCCGCAAGCAGAGGCTTTTTCGGATGCAGACATTTTTCAAAGGCGAACGAATTTCTTGCTGCAAACGGAATTTCTCCGATTGACTGGCAGATAGAAAATATTTAAGGAGAAAACATGGGCAATTATAATGAAACCGAAAGGCAAAGGCAGGAGCGCATCGAGCTTTTGAAGCTGAAGCAGGGACTGATTGAGGAATCCGAGCTGATTCCCGAAAAGCATTTTGAAATTGAGAAGCCAAAGGGCTTTAAAAAGGTAACAAATTTTATCTATCACTATAAAATAGCAATTATCGTGGCGGCTTTTTTCCTACTTGCCGGCGGATATGCCGCTTACAGCATGCTTTCGAGGGAAAAAGCCGATTTCCGCTTGCTTGTAATTGCTAATGAGGATTACAGCCTCATGTCGGAAAAAATAGAGAAAGCTATCGAGCTTTACACCCCCGATTATGACCAAAACGGATATGTTCATGTCGATGTCAGATGTCTGTGCACCGGCGGCGAGGAAAACTCTCAGCAGTATTCCATAAACCGTATGCAGATTGCGGGAGAAATCGCAACTGCGGATTCAATGATGATATTGGCTGACAGCACGGCTCCCGAGCTTTTTGAGGGAGATAACTATACCGCAATCGAGGATATAACCTCAAGGTATTCCGGCGATGCAAGAGTTAATAAGAGCGGATATCAGGTAAGCGGAACGGAATTTGCCCGACAGGCGGGACTTGATACGGAGGATATAATTACGGATTTGTTCTTCATGGTAAGAAAGACCGATTATTCCGTTGCGGGAAAAAAGGAAACAATGACGGAAAATCAACAAAAGGCCTTTGAGATTTTAGACAATATTGTTACTGATAATCAGCCGAATA
>JBJESI010000091.1:0-8332 GCA_051882715.1 Oscillospiraceae bacterium | reverse complement strand
TGGATACGAACTTCATCACCGAAGGTGGTGGGGCTTTTGTACTGACCTTCAAGACCGATTACAGGCGATATAATTCCGTCCTGCTCGAGCCTTTCATATCCGAAGCCGATTTGCTCCAAAAAATCCACTCTTGCTTCCTCCATCCATTTTACGTAATTAGAGTGGTGGGTTATGCCCATTTTATCTGTTTCGTGATACTGCACCTTGCGTATGTAATCGTTCATATTTTCCCTTTCGTTTGGTAAATAATAATTCAGCTTTTTTACAAACCTATATCATACAATGTCTTTTTTGCGGTATTTTATATATGCGGCGGCAATCCCGACCGCACAGTACAGCATACCGAGCAGTACAAGTCCCCAATCAAGGCTGCCCTCGGATACAATCTCCGTGCCTTCAGCGTAGGCGAACGGTGTTATATACCTGAGAAAGCTTACCTTGTCAGTAATATTTGCAATAATATTTAGGAAATACATAGTTACCGCAACGCCGAGTCCTATGCTCATTCCGCTTCGGCGGAGAAAAGCGGAAATTCCGAAGCATATTCCCGCAATTTCTATTTGCAGAAGTAGAAAAGCCAAATGCAGAAGCGTTATCTCTTTCCGGGGAATATCCTCTCCGATAGCGGCTATTGCAGCGATTGCGATGCAGTATACCGCAATATTAAGTATTATTATCTGGAGCATTACGCTGATAAGCTTTTCGGTTATTATACGGACACGGCTTATAGGATGCGTGAGAAGAAATTCAGCCGTATGCTCCTTTTCCTCTTTTGCAAGCGCCGTAACTGCACACAATGCCGCAAATAAAGCGCCGCCGATTCCGAGAATATTGCCTAATTCAACAGAATAAAATCCAAGGAGAGAGCCAAAGCTCACCTTGTCCAGCCCGAAGGCCTCGGTAAAACTGCCCATTGAGGCGAACATATCGCTTACGCCGTCCATTTGCCCCTTTAATTCAGGAAATATAAATATGCAGATTGCAAACAGAAAACCGATTGCTGCTGTCCAAACGCCCAGCGAAACCCCGTTTTGCTTTAATTCGTGCTTTATTATTGTCATTTCGCTTCACCTCCGTCAGTGTAGTAGTGCATAAAGATTTCTTCAAGATCCGGCTCTGATACCGATAAATCGTCTATATGCTGTTTTGAGAGGACCTGCAGAAGCAAATTTATGTCTCCGCCGTACAGAAAGCTTATGCTGTTTTCCGTTTGCTTAATATCACGGATGTTTGAAAGCGCCGACAAATCGGCATTTCCCTGAATATGAATTCGTTTTGCGTTTGTCTGCGACAGCGCCTCAACGCTTCCGCAGGCAATAAGCTTGCCTTCCCGTATTATAGCTGCTTCAGTGCAGTTTCGTTGTATTTCGGAAAGAATATGCGATGACAGAAATACAGTAGCCCCTTTTTCATTGCGCTCTTTGAGAATGGAAAAAAACTCTCTTTGCATAAGCGGGTCAAGGCCGCCTGTCGGCTCATCGAGAATACAAAGGCGCGGATTGTGCTGAAGGGCGCATACTATTGCAACTTTTTTTCGGTTTCCGAATGACAGCTCGTCCGCCTTTTTCTCAGTATCAAGCTCAAGTCTTTCGCATAGATTTTTCGCTTCATTTTTGCAATCCGATTTACGCAGGTCAGCCGACATTTTGATGATTTCTTTAACTCGCATACCTCGGTAAAATATCGCTTCGCTTGGCAAATATCCTATATCTGAAAGAATGGAATTTTTATTGTCCGAGATTTCTTTGCCGAAAATTTTCGCATTGCCGCCGCTCTTTTTGATAAGCCCTAAGAGAGTACGTATGGTAGTGCTTTTTCCTGCACCGTTAGGCCCGATAAATCCGAAAAATTCTCCGTCGCCGACAGTCAGGCTTAAATCTGATATTCCTCTTGATTTTCCGTAAAACTTTGTCAGCCCTTCTAATTCAATCGCATTCATCTTAATTCTCCTTTCAATGATATATTTTCAATTTTAATTATACACCGCTTTGCGCTTTTGTGAAGACATTTACATAAAAATTCCGTTTTAAAGCGTGCTCATCTCTTTTGCCGCAAACAAATAAAGCCCGCGAAAGCGGACCTTATTTGTCATGAAACTTATATGGAGGAAACAAAAATATCTTTGCTCGAATTTACTCGGGATTTTCCTGCTGAGACGAAGCGGAGCTTGAGTTGCTTTCTTCAGGCTCTTCGGGAGGGGTATAGGTCGATATAATAACAGTAACCGTCTGTCCGACAGAATTGTCGATTTCATCGTTTGCGGAAATAACCTGTCCGTCCTCATCAACAACAGCGATGATTTTGCCCGAAGCGTATTCGGAATTTGTATCATCGGTAGCGGATTCGTATTTTATGCCTCTGTTTGACAGCTCGGAAAAATACTCTTCTGCGTATTTGCCCTTGTAGTCGGGAAGCTTAACGGTTTTAGGACCTTTGCTTATTTTTAAAACAATGGTTATCGGCTCGCTGTATTTTTCTCCGGCCTTTACGGACTGATCGTAAACAACTCCGTTCGGGACGTTGTCGTTGTAATCGTAAGCGGATTCTATTGTGATCAGAACGTCCTTATAGCTGTCCACAGGAATTCTTGCAAATTCAACATCCACAAAGTTCGGCACATTGTAAATCCTTGAATCGGAGGAAACATCGGAAGACGATGTGGTTGCCGAGGTCTGAGAGCTTTGTGTTGTTGAAGAGGTTGTTGTGGTCGTATTTTTCCTTGTGCCGTTTGAAGAATGGTCGGGAATGAAAATCCAAATTATGATTACGGCGATTACCGAAAGAACCGCAAGGGTAATCAAACCGATTTTCAAAGCAAGCATAAGCGTTTTCTTTTCGGGATCAATTTCGTCTTCTTCGTCACCGTCGGATTTGGGCGTTAAGGTGCGCTCGGGCTCGTAATCGTCCTCTTCAATATAGCTTTCCTCTTCAGAAAGATAAGCGGGCTGTTCAAACAAATCCGTGAGAAAATCCGTAATTGTCTGGGAACGTGCGTTTGTTGAAATACGCATACCCTTCATTATTGCCTTCGATACATTGTGAGGAATATTCGGATTTATCCTTGCAGGCTCCTGAAGATTGTCGTTTGCGGTTCTTGCGATTGATTCGGTAGGTCTGCATCCTGTCAGGCAACGGTACAAAACAGCGGCGATGGCGTAAACATCGGTCCACGGTCCGTGCCAGTTGCTTGAAGAATACTGCTCCGGAGCCGCATAGCCCGGGAAAAGCTCAGGCGCAAGCATTTCGTTTGAATTTCTTACGGCGGTAATGCAAAAATCCGTGATTTTGCAGTCTCCGTTTTTATTGATGAAGATTGTCTGCGGGCTGATTCCGCGATGAATAATTCCCGCATTGTGAACAAGGCTTAAGGTGGTGAAAATCTGGGGGAAAATCTCTTTGACCTCGTCCCAGGCAAGCTCACCTGCGTTGTGCTGAAGATACTCGTTGAGGGTAATGCCGTCGAAGTACTCAAAAACAACATAAGCGGTGTTATTCTGAGAAAAAAGCTCGTAAACAGAGGTTATCTGATTGAGAGTGCGAAGCTTTGAAAGCGACTTGTTAAGCTCAATAAACTCGGAAAGAAGAGTTTTATAGTTGACAACATCGTTTTTATTTACAAGAATATCATCGTTTGTTTTGCTTCTGGAACAAAGTGTATCGGGCATAAATTCCCTAATACATACCTTTTCGTCCTTAACGGTATCGTAAGCGATATAAACAACGCTCTCACCGTTATATCTGAGCATTTTACCCACGATATATCTTTCGTTAAGCTTGGTTCCGGGTTTCAGATAGCAGGGCAGAAAGGGATCGTCGTCAGAATAGCCGCAAATCGGGCATACAGTGCCGGGATCTTTTTCGTTCATACATCCCATACAAAGATCCATATAATCTTCCACGATAGCATCTCCCATCTATACAATATCTCATTTTAACAATAGTATATTATCAAATCTGAATTTGGATGTCAACGAAAACGGAGTTAAACTGCGGTTTGCATAGCAAAATTGTATCATTTTGTAATCAGAGCGTAATATTTTAATCAGATAATAACTTTTATTTTGAGATTTTTTTCACCTGACGGGATGAAATAAACCGGAGAGCCGTCGATAAACATACCCTTGTTTTCGCCCCGTTCTACCGTGATTTCAGCGTCAATCCAAGGCAGCTTCAAGCTGACGGTGCACCCGTCCCAGCACTCCGGAAGCGACGGTGTAATACTTACGTTTCCGTTTTTAATGCTGATTCCGAGAAGCTCCTCGATTACAGCCTTGTAGTACCAGGAAGCGGCGCCGGTGTAAATGCTCCAGCCACCTCTTCCGAAGCATTTGGGATTTGTATAGACATCTGCGGAAAGGTAATACGGTTCATTCTTAAAGGTAAGGGAAGACTCTTCGCTGAGATGCTTTTTAACGGGGTTGATAAATTCGAGAAGCTCGTAGGCTTCTTCTGATTTTCCGTGCTCAAACAGAGCAATCGCAAGCCAAATAGCGGCATGGGTGTACTGACCTGCGTTTTCACGAATACCTTCAGGGTAGGAGGTAATATATCCTGCGTCGTTATTTTTGTCGGTCAGCGCAGGAGTAAAAAGCTGTATAATTCCATGTTCTTTGTTCACAAGAATATTAAGTGCGCTGTTAAGCGCAAGCTCGTTTCTCTGCGTGTTTTTAAGCTTTGCCAAAACCGCAAACGCCTGGGACAGCAAATCTATCTTACATTCCTCGTTGAGATGCGAGCCCAGAGGCGTGCCGTCGTCAAAAAACGCTCTTAAATACCATTCTCCGTCCCAGCAGCTTTCCTCGATGCTTTCACGGAGCTTTTCGGCAGCTTCAATAAGCTCTGCCGCTTTTTCCTTGTCGTTTCGCTTAACGGTTTCCGAGAATTTTTCAAGCACGATAATCATAAACAGTCCGAGCCAGACGCTTTCACCCTTGCCTGCAGAGCCCACGTTGTTAAAGCCGTCGTTCCAGTCCCCCGAGCCTATAAGCGGAATACCGTGGCTTCCGAATTTCATGCCGTATTCAACCGCACGCAGGCAATGGCTGTAAACGCTTTCCTTCTGGGGACTTTCCGAAATCTCAAAATACTGCTCGTGCCTGCCTTCTTCAAGCGGCGGAGCTGAGGAATAAGCAATTTCGGTTTCGAAAACAGAAAAGTCGCCTGTTTTTTCAACATAATCGCAAACAGCATAAACGAGCCACAAATAATCGTCGGAGCATTTGGTGCGGACTCCTTTTACGGAGAAGCCCTCTGTTACATGCCACCAGTGAAGCACGTCTCCCTCAATAAACTGAGCTCGGCAGGAGCGCAGAATCTGAACCTTTGTAATATCGGGGTTTACATATATTGCTCCCAAGGAATCCTGGAGCTGGTCACGGAAACCGTAAGCGCCGCCGTTTTGATAAAATCCCGTTCTCGAAAACATTCTGCCCTTTACAATCTGGCAGGGAAGCCATGTGTTACAGAGAAAATCAAGTGATTTTTCGGGCGTGCTTATTTTTATTTTACCTAAGGCTGACGGCAGTGAAAGAGGGATGGAATGGATTTTCACGGCGCTTTCCTTTGTTGCACCGTAGGAAAGGGAAAAGCGGACTTCTTTTTCCGACCGGCTCGGAACGGAGATTTTAGTAAATATCGCCGCACAGGGATTACTTGCGGGCACAAGCGATCTTTTGCTCCAGCTTCCGCTGAAGAAATCCGTTTTGTCCATAGTAAATCCCGTGACTTGATTTGAACAGTAAATTGCCGAAAATCCGCTGAAGGTCATATTGTAGGAGTTGTGAAGAATAAGGCAGTTCTTTTCGATTTCTCCGGTTATAAATTTTGCTTTGTCACGGCTGTCGGCGAGGACGGGCTCGGTGTAGTAGGCAAGCTCGGCCTCCTCTTTTGCGTCACGGACGTTTTCAAATTCTATGCCGATGTTTTTAATCATGCCCTTTTCGGGAACGCTTACGGTTACCTTATATTTAAGACCTCCGGCTTTTCCGTGATATTCGGTTTTTTCGGGATAAAACACCGCCGAGCTTCCGTTTATCAGGTCATAATATTTTTCGCCGATTTTTGCGATGAGCATTTCTCCGCAGTTGTCGGTAACGCTGTCGTTAAACCAAGGGGTAAGCTTGTTTTCATGGGAATTTATCGCCCATGTAAAGCCAAGGGCTCTCGATGAAAGCAGAGTGCCGAAGGTTTTGTTTGCAAGAACGGCAGACCATATATGCGGCGGGTTTTTTGTAAAGGTGAAGCTGTTTTCGTCAAAGCCTCCGCAGTTAACCTGATATTGCGGCTTTGGGAGTTTTACGGGCTTTGCTTTTAAAATTTTAATGGGGATAAAGGCTTCTCCGGGCAGTTCAATTCGCTTAAAGCCTTCGGGAGCAATGTGAGAGGCCGACGCATACAGCAGATTTAAATGTGCGCTGTCAGCGCCGAAGCTGTCGATAAGGTGAATTCCTCCGTGTGCGTTTAAAAGCGCCCCTTTGTTTTCCTTATCTACAACGAGCTTCAGCATATTTTCGGCAGAGCCTCCGGCCTTGGAGCTGTAAACAAAAACGAGGTCGGTTTTAATCGAGCAGGTAAGGAGATAGGAGTGGGTGTTGATATACTCCCTGCACCTTTCTGCGTCCGAAGAATTGAGAACGTCGACAATTATAATCGGAATATCCCCCGATAATCCAAAGCTCCACAGCTCCTTTTGCGACAGAGTGTTCTGATTTATGGCTCTTGTGTTTTTTCCCGAATCCCGTTTGGAGTAAATAATCTGAGGGAGAATGCTTTCCGCAATCTGATATTTAAGACTGTTCTTAACAGAAAGATTTTTAAAGTCCACAAAGCCCTTTACGGCTCTTGCGTGCCCGATTTTTTCCAAAAGCTCTTCCTGCGAATGGGCGAAGCAGAAAAACAAAGTGAAATTCTTCTGTTCCTTGGGATTAAGCTCAAAGGGGAGCTTTATAAAGACGCAGGGATCGGGGACAGAGCGCAAATCGTCGGAATTATCTTTTGCAGTTATAAAAGGAGAAAGCACGCCGTCGGGAAATTCAAGCACTCCTTCTCTGTTAAGCGAAAAGTTAAAATCTGCGTCCTCTGCAAAGCCTATGCCCATATACAGCGATTGCTTGGAATGTCTGTCTTTTTTGTGTATTATAAAGGCTTTCAGAGCAGAATCGTACTCCTCTTTGATAAACAGCCTGCAAAAAGCGGGATGTGCGTTGAAGTCCTTTTCCGAGAAAAGACACGGTTCGATATACCCCGCAAGGATAAGGCTCTTTTTTTCGGAAGAGGTGTTTTTTACAGCGAATTTTCTGTATTCAATCGGCATATCGTTTTCCACATAGACTCTCATACCTATCCTCAGAGTTGAAGAGCCTGAATAGTAGCTGCATGAGGACGGAGTGAATTCGCACTCTGTTTTTTTTCGCTTTGAAAGCAGGGGATAATACGAGAAGGGAAGCTCCGTCTTTCCGTCGATAACCGCAAAGAAACAGCCCTGCGGTCTCCTTATAAGATCGGTTGTTTTAACAAGTGTGTTTACGTTGCCGTATATTCCTGCCGAAAGTCCGGAATCCGTGTAAATTCCCGTGTATCCGCCTCCGGTAAGAAGATTTATATGCGGATTTGACGGTGTAAAGCTTGTAAACACTCTTTTTTCCTCCGTGTAAAAGTTTTTCTTTGTGTGAGTTCCCACCTGCGAGCTTTCGTAAATATTCTTTGAAAAAATCTGTTTTTCCTCCATAAGCTCCTTGCAGCTTCTCATTGACGGATCTCTTAGAAAACGCTTTTTCATGATTTTTTCAAATACGGCGTTTGCCGAAGCGATGATGCTCATTCCCACATGGTGCGCCATGCAGGATTTGACGATTTCAAAGCCCCTTTTTCCCACACGGTAGTCGGTAAAGTCAACCGCTTCAAAAAAGCCGTATTTGCCGTATGCGCCTTTTTTTCGGAGCTTTTCAAGATTTGCTATGGCGCCCGCCGTATCAAAGCCGAGAACAAGATAGCTTGAGTACGGCGAAACAACATATTCGCTGTCGAGCCCCGATTTAAGCCCCAGCTTCTGCACGCCGTGGGCTTTGTACTGATAAATCAGCGAGGAATCGAAAGAATAAAAACAGCTTTCGGAAATGCCGAAGGGCTTCCCGTGAGGAACCCTTGCTTTTTGGCAGTAAAGGCAGTATTCAAGGGCTTCGTAGGATAGAGAGCCCACCTCGGAATTAAGCAGAAGCTCAGGCATAAAGTATTCAAACATCGTCCCCGACCAGGAAACAGGTCCTGCGTATCCTCCGAGCTTTGACATAGTTCTTGAAAGGTGCTTCCAATGCTTTTTCGGAACCTGACGGGT
>JBJESI010000090.1:0-2439 GCA_051882715.1 Oscillospiraceae bacterium | reverse complement strand
AAACCGATTGTATTTGCCGCAATAAAGCTCACAGCCGTTATTTTAATAACTGTCTGTGCATTCGGTCGGGAAAGTTTAATAAAAAATGTGTTCGTTACATTTTTTATGACCGCAGTTTTCGGAGGAATAATTTACGGTATATCTGAGCTTTTCAGCACACGGATAAAGGTTATAAACGGCAATTTTTATGCGGATATATCAATCCCTTTTCTTGCCGCCGCAACAATAATCGCTTATGCCGTAATAAGGATTGCAGGCTATATCACGGACATTGCAAAAATTAAAGGAAAATCTGTAAGCATTTCGGTAAGCATAGGAAGCAGACAGCGAACTTTCTCGGCGTTGATTGACAGCGGAAATCTTGTGACGGACTATTTTTCGGGCCGTCCCGTAATAATCTGCCCTTATGAGGAGATAAAGGATTTACTTACCGAGGGCTGTAAAACAAGGCTGATGCCATACACAACCGTCAATTCCCAAGGACTGCTTACGCTTATAACTCCCGACGAGGTAGTGTTATGTTATGGAAACCGAAAAAAGCGGGTTGATGTGCTTATCGGCTGTGACAGCAAATCTGCAACCGACATAGCCATAATAAATCCCAAGCTTTTGGTTTAACGGAGGATGAAATGATAATCAAACAGCTTAAAGCGTCTGTTATCAGACTGATAGCAAAAATCAACAAACTATATTATATTAACGGGCCGGACACACTGCCTCCGCCGCTTTCAAAGGAGGAGGAAGCGGAAGCGTTCCGTATGCTCGAAACCGAGCCTGAAATCGCAAGAGAACGGCTTATAATACATAACCTGCGTCTGGTGGTATATATTGCAAAGAAATTCGAATCCACGGGAGTAGGGCTTGAGGATTTAATTTCAATCGGAACAATAGGTCTGATAAAAAGCGTAAACACCTTTTGCCCGAGCAAAAACATCAAGCTTGCCACATATTCCTCCAGATGTATCGAAAATGAGATACTGATGTATCTCAGAAAGACCACTCAGCAGAAGAACGAAATTTCCATTGACGAGCCGCTTAATACCGATTGGGACGGCAACGAGCTTCTTTTGTCGGACGTTCTCGGAACTGATGAGGACTCAGTGAACCGCAACATTGAGTGCGAAGCGGAAAAGGAGGAGCTTCTCCGTGCCGTGAATGAGCTTAATGAGCGTGACAGGCGAATTGTAATGATGCGCTTCGGACTGTTCGGAGTAAAAGAAAAAACGCAAAAAGAGGTCGCCGACGAAATAGGAATATCGCAGTCCTATATTTCAAGGCTTGAAAAGAGGATTGTAAAGAGATTAAAAAAGGATCTCGACAAAATAATATAAAACTCGCCAAAACACGAGCGTGACAAACTGAATAGCAAAGCCGCTTCCGACAATACTCAAAACAGAGCAGAAAGGGAGTGGCTTTTTTGTGTTATAACAAGGTAGAAATAAGCGGAGTTAACACCGCCAAGCTTCAGGTTTTAAAGGAAAAGGAAAAGATAGAGCTTCTAAATCGTATGAGAGCAGGCGACAAGACCGCCAGAGAAAAGCTGATAAACGGAAATCTCCGCCTTGTATTAAGCGTTATTCAGCGGTTTTCAAACAGAGGCGAAAGCCCGGACGATTTGTTTCAGGTTGGCTGTATAGGGCTGATGAAGGCGATTGACAATTTTGATACAAGCCTGAATGTACGCTTCAGCACCTATGCCGTACCGATGATTTCGGGAGAGCTTCGCCGTTATCTGAGGGATAACAATTCGGTTAGGGTAAGCCGCTCGCTTAGGGATCTTGCCTATAAGGCAATGCAGGCGAAGGAGTCGCTTACGGCTGCCCACCAGAAGGAACCTACCATTGAGGAAATCGCCAAGGAAACAGGCTGTCCCAAGGAGGATATTGTCATGGCGCTGGAATCCATCACAGAGCCTATTTCCCTTTATGAACCCGTATATTCCGATTCCGGGGACACAATTTTTGTGATGGACCAGATAGGCGATAAAAACGACGACAGCAACTGGCTTGAGGAAATTTGTCTCAAGCAGGCGATAAACGATTTAAGCGACAGGGAAAAACGAATACTAAATCTTCGGTTTATTGTGGGCAAGACCCAGGTTGAGGTCGCCGAAGAGGTCGGAATAAGTCAGGCGCAGGTCAGCCGCCTTGAAAAAGGAGCGATAAATAAAATTAAAGGGCAGTTGTAGTTTTTAAAAAAATATGTTATCATCTTAACAGGTGATAAATTATGAAGAAAAAAGAAAAGGCGCTGTTTGTTATCGAGGCGCTCAAAAAAAGATATCCGGACGCAAAATGCTCTTTGACGTATGAAAAGCCCTACGAGCTTCTTATTGCCACAAGATTATCGGCGCAGTGCACCGACGCCAGGGTTAATATTGTTACAAAGGATTTGTTTGAAAAATTCAAATCTCTTGAGGATTTTGCAAACGCCGATATT
>JBJESI010000089.1:0-2445 GCA_051882715.1 Oscillospiraceae bacterium | reverse complement strand
TACGCTCTATGGGTAAATATCTGTACGACAACGGATTTGTCACGGGCGATACCGTACGCATCGAGACGGCAAGCGGAATAAAAACCCTTACGCTTTACACAAGAAACAACAAGGTTACATATGTAAGCGTAGATATGGGAAAGGCAGACCTTTCGCCCGCTTCGCTGCCCTGCACGATAGACGCCGAAAGAGCGGTAGGCTATCCTGTTACTATCGGCGGAATCGAATATAAAATCACCTGCGTCAGCGTCGGAAATCCCCATTGCGTGGTTTTCTGCGACAGAGTTGACGGAGTTGATATACAGAAAATCGGACCGCTTTTTGAAAATGCGGATATATTCCCCAAGCGCACAAACACGGAGTTTATCAGAGTTGTAAATAAGAATATGATAAAAATGCGTGTTTGGGAGAGGGGAAACGGCGAAACCTTTGCCTGCGGAACGGGCGCCTGCGCTGCGGCGGTTGCCGCTGTGGAAAACGGCTTCTGCAATAAAGGCGAGGATATTACCGTAAAGGTACGCGGCGGCGATCTTGTAGTTAACTACACCGACGACGGAATAACGCTGACAGGCGACGCAGTACTTGTATATGAAGGGGAAACTCTTTATTAAATAAAAAGACTTCACGCAAAGGAAGAGGAGTGAAACTAATGTTGGACATTAAAATCACAAAAACAAGCAACCCTAAGGAAAAACCGAAAAAAGGCGAAAAGCTTAGCTTCGGGCATATCTTCACAGACCATATGTTTGTGATGAATTATACCGAGGGTAAGGGCTGGTACGACGCAAGAATCGTACCTTTCGGCAGTATAACACTTTCTCCTGCAGCGATGGTATTTCACTACGGACAGGAAATGTTCGAAGGCCTTAAGGCTTACAAAAACGAAGACGGCGAGGCGTTTTTGTTCAGACCCGATATGAACGCCAAAAGAGCTAACAACTCAAACGACAGGCTTTGTATCCCCCACATTCCCGAAGAGGATTTTGTTCAGGCGATAAAGGCGGTTGTTTCCGTTGATAAGGACTGGATTCCCACAGACCCCGGCACAAGCCTTTACATCAGACCGTTTGTAATTGCAACAGACGAATTTCTCGGCGTAGCTCCCTCAAAGAACTATCTGTTTATGGTAATTCTTTCACCCAGCGGAGCATATTACGAGAGCGGACTTGCTCCCGTAGGCATTTGGATTGAGGATGAGTATGTACGTGCCGTAAAGGGCGGAATGGGCTTTGCAAAAACAGGCGGAAACTATGCGGCAAGCCTTATTGCACAGGTTAAGGCGCATGACGGCGGATTTTCTCAGGTTCTTTGGCTCGACGGCGTTGAGAGAAAATACATCGAGGAAGTCGGCGCAATGAACATCTTCTTCAAGATTGACGGAAAGATTGTAACCCCTATGCTCAACGGCAGTATCCTGCCGGGTATTACGAGAAATTCGGTAATAACTCTCTGCAAGGATTGGGGCTACGAGGTTGAGGAAAGAAGAATTTCCGTTGACGAGCTTATAGACGCACAGAAGAGCGGAAGACTTGAGGAGTGCTTCGGAACAGGTACGGCTGCGGTTATTTCCCCTGTAGGAAAGCTTAAATACATGGACGATGTAATGACGATTAACGGCGGAGAAATCGGCGAAGTAAGCCACAGGCTTTATGATACAATCACGGCAATCCAGTGGGGCAGAGCAGAGGATAAGTTCGGCTGGAGAGTTAAGGTAGATTAAAAAATTACAAAAAATTAAATCAGTCTGATGAAATTTTTTCATCAGACTGATTTTTATTTAATAAAGTTTACGACAATAATTGAGGCGCCCAGCACTGTTAGCACAACGCCCGTCATACGGTTAAGAAGCTTCGGCTCAGCCTTATTTGCAAACAGGGCGGCAATTTGCGCCCACAAAAGGGTTGAAATAACACATACGCAGAGCACGAAAGGATCGGGCAGTTCTCCTATCGAGAAGTGGGAAATCGCTCCCGTAAGCGCAGTAAAAGCCATTATAAAAACGCTTGTGCCCACTGCGGTTTTAAGCTCGTAGCCGAGAACCGAGGTCAGGATAAGGAGCATCATCATTCCGCCGCCTGCTCCCACAAAGCCGCAGATAAAGCCTATAACCATACCGCAGATAATCGACTGGACAACACGCTTTTTAAATGATACGCTCTGCATTTTCTCCTTTGTTGTCATAACGGGCTTGACGATAAACTTTATTCCAAGAAGCAAAGTCATAAAAACGGAGAAATTGCCCATAGCGCCCGACGGTACAAGGCTGGAAACGAAGCTCCCCACAAAGGTGAAGCAAAGAACGCTTACCATCATTATTAAACCGTTTTTGATGTCTATATTTTTGTTCTTTGCATATGCCGCCGCAGACGCCGCACTGGCAAGAACGTCGCTTGCAAGCGCTATTCCTACGGCTTCATACGGAGGGATATTCAAAAAAGTAATAAG
>JBJESI010000088.1:0-2468 GCA_051882715.1 Oscillospiraceae bacterium | reverse complement strand
ATCGTGTAACGGCTAAAACTGTTCGAGGGTTCAAATCCCTCTCTCTGCGCCACAAAAAGACCAAGTCTTACGACTTGGTCTTTTTCAATGAAATAATACTTGAGCGAGCCGCTCAAAATTTTGAATTTATTCGGAAATTTACAAAACTATCAGGAAATAAAGCTATGAACAGGAGAAAGAATTTTTTAAACGGAGTGCGTGACGGCATACCCATAGGTCTCGGATACCTTGCGGTGTCCTTTGCGGTAGGGATTGCCGCTAAAAACGCAGGAATAAGCACACTAATGGCGTCTTTGATGTCGCTTCTCAACCTGACCTCCGCAGGGCAGGCGGCGGCGATAACCTTAATCGGTGCAGGAACAACCGTTGCGGAAATGGCGCTCACGCAGTTTATCATAAACATAAGATACATGCTGATGTCCTGCTCTCTTTCTCAAAAATATCCGCCCGACATGCCGATGCGTCACAGGCTTATATCAAGCTTCGGAATTACCGACGAGATTTTCGGCATTTGTTCGGCGCAGAACGGATATTTAAGCCCGTATTACTGCTACGGAGCAATGGCGATGGCAATTCCGGGCTGGACGGCGGGAACCGCTCTCGGCTCGGTTTTCGGCAGTATACTCCCCGTATACGCAGTCAGCGCGCTGAGCGTTGCTCTTTACGGAATGTTCATCGCAATAATCGTTCCGCCGTCACGCAAAAGCAAGGTTATCGGCGGGATTGTGGTGCTTACAATGGCGGTAAGCGGACTTTTTGCGGTTGTTCCCGTAATTTCAAGGCTTTCTGCGGGCTTCAGAATTATCATAATAACGGTTTGTATTTCGGCAGGAGCGGCGCTGCTCTTCCCGGTAAAGGAGGAAGCAGATGGACAGTAAAATTTTAATTTACATTCTTGTAATGGCAGGAGTTACATATCTTATCAGAATGCTCCCGATGGTGCTTTTGCGGAAAAAAATCACGAACAGGTTCATACGCTCGTTTTTATACTATGTGCCGTATGTAACGCTGTCTGCGATGACCGTGCCTGCAATATTCACGGCGTCGCAAAGCGTGATTGCGGCGGTGTGTGCATTCATAACGGCTGTAATCCTCGCATGGAGCGGAAAAAAGCTTTTCACCGTCTCCATCTCAGCCTGCGCCGCAGTATTTGCGGTGGAGCTTATTTTAAGAATTCTTTGATTTATCCTCTTTGTCTTTAAAATGCTCCTTTAACACAATATTGATATACTGTGAAACAGAGCGGTCGTCGTCCTCGGCGGCCGCCTTTACTTTTTCGATAATATCGTCGTCTAAAGTAATGCTTAAATGTGATTTTAGCGGTCTCATTCATTTCACCTCAAACACATGATATTATATTATGCGTAAAAATATTGACTTTGGTCATAAAATATTGTAAAATGTCATTTAGTGATATTATGTATCAATTTACAAAGGAGAATAAAAATGGACTACAAAGAAATGTATGAAATAATGGTCAGCGAAACGGAAAAAGCTATCAACACCTTAATCGAAGCTCAGCAAAAATGCGAGGAGCTCTACATCAGCGGCAGCGAAGAGCCCACGGACGAGCCTGATAATCCGCAATAACAGGCATACTGCGTTTCGTTTTGGGAATACTATCTCAAAACGATTTTGTTCGGGGTGCTTTATGTCTTTAATTGAAATGAACAATGTGTGCAAAACCTATGATATGGCAGGAGGAACGGTTCACGCTCTCGACGGAGTCAGTCTTAAAATCCGCAGGGGCGAATTTGTGGCTGTGGTGGGGGCGAGCGGTTCGGGAAAAAGCACGCTGATGAATATGCTCGGCTGTCTTGACACGCCCACAAGCGGAGAGGTTAAAATCGACGGCTGCTGTGTGTGCAATATGTCTGAAAACGAGCTTTCCGCCCTGCGTAACAGGCAAATCGGGTTTATCTTTCAGGGCTTTAATCTTGTGCCGACTCTCACGGCTCTGGAGAATGTGGTTTTGCCGCTTGTATACCGAAAAATGCCCAAAAAAATACGTATGAAAACAGCCGAGGACGCTATCCGCTCCGTAGGTCTGTGGGAAAGAAGATTTCACAAGCCCTCCCAGCTTTCGGGCGGTCAGCAGCAGCGAGTTGCAATCGCAAGAGCAATCGCCGCAAAGCCGCCCATTATCCTTGCCGACGAGCCGACGGGAAACCTCGATTCCGCTTCGGGCAGGGATATAACGGACATTCTTCTGGACCTGAACCGAAACGGCAGAACGGTGGTGCTTATAACTCACGACGAAAGGCTTGCGGATATGGCGCAAAGACGAATACGAATATGCGACGGCAAAATAGTTCGACATTTCCCGTAAGCTTGCTTGCCGCAGTTAGTTTTAGCTCCTCAGGGTTTCGGTGGGGGACATCTTGCGTTTTGATTATATTCTATATAAAACATCAGCCGCACGCTTCTGCGTGCGGCTCAGGCTGTCGATAAACCCACGCATCGCAAAA
>JBJESI010000087.1:0-2471 GCA_051882715.1 Oscillospiraceae bacterium | reverse complement strand
AGAACAGAAAATAGTAATACATTAAGGCATTAGGGGTTCGGCTCCCTAATGCCTATTACGGAGGTATTATGAAAAAAATTATCATATATTTATTCTGCATTATTGCGGCGGCGGGTTTGACCGCCTGCTCAAAGGAGGACGGCGGCAAAAGCAAGACCTCGTCCTCGGCTTCCACCGCTTCCAAACAGAGCACGGCGGAAATTTCCAGCGTTACCACAACGGGAACTGCGGTTGTCGCCCCTGTTCAGGGAGAGCCGTCCGTTTCGCCGTCGGAGCTTTCCTCAGAGAAGCACTGCTACGGTGTGGGAAACGATGTAAACGAAGAAAACCGTCCTGTGGGAGCGCAGATGATGCAGGACGATTACGGAAGCTACGACGCTTACTTTATATCGCAGGACGACAAATGCGTTTATCTGACCTTCGACGAGGGGTACGAAAACGGCTACACCGAAAAAATTCTGGATACGTTAAAGGAAAAGCAGGTCAGCGCAACATTTTTTGTCACCTACGATTATGCCAAAAGAAATCCCGAGCTTATAAAAAGAATGCTTGACGAGGGGCATACCGTGGGAAATCACTCGTGGTCGCACCCGTCCATGCCCGATTTGTCCGCAGAGGAGGCAAGGGAGGAAATCACCTCGCTTCACGATTATATGAAAGAGAAATTCTCCTGCGAAATGACGCTTTTCAGACCGCCCATGGGGGAATTTTCGGAGCAGAGCCTTGCCGTTGCAAAGGAGCTTGGATATAAATCCGTGTTCTGGAGCTTTGCTTACAGAGATTGGGAAACCGATAATCAGATGGGGGCTGACGCCGCCTACGAGCAAATTACAAGCCGTACCCACAGCGGAGAAATAGCCCTTTTGCACGCCGTTTCCAAGGACAACGCCGAGATTTTGGGACGGGTTATAGACTACTGGCAGTCAAAGGGGCTGACGGTAAAGGCGTTTGAGTAGCAATGCAAAGGCTTGTCAAAGGCTGTCGGCAGGACCTGCGGCCTTTGACAATATTTTCCCTGAAACCGCCGAAATACACCTTGACATAACGGCGAAATAATATTAAAATAGAAATAATGGGATAGAGGCGTCTTTTTTGAGGAAAAGACATTTGAACACTTTAAATCGGAGCGGCAAAAGCCTACCTTGCGGCGCTCCGTGACGGGGCAGTCTCCTTGTGGGACTTTTGCTGAAGCTGTAATTTTTGCAGGCGATAAATTCAAATCGAAAAGCCAAAGGGGTTTGTCCTCAGTTGTACATCGGTACACGTATACACAGCGCCTTGACGCGCAAAAGGATAAAGATGCTTTAAAGCGGCTGGAACGCAGCCTGCCGACAATAAGAAAGAGGTAAACAGTGACAAAAACAAAAGATAACAGTACGGAAAAAAAGGCGGAGGGAAAAGCCCCCGCAAAGAAAAGAAGCTATAAGAAAAATTTTGCGAAAGCGCCTGCAAAGGAATCGAAGAATACGCAGGCAAAGTCTGTCGGCAAAAAGTCCCCTGCAGAGGGAAAAGCCAAAAAAGCAGGCTCAAAGCAAAATCCCCGCAGAAACAGCGCCCCCAAGGAGAGAAGAAAGACTCCCGTAAGGATTATCCCTCTCGGAGGACTTAACGAGATAGGCAAAAACATGACCTGTATCGAGTGCGGAAGCGATATGTTCATAATCGACTGCGGACTTGCATTCCCCGATGCGGAAATGCCCGGCGTTGACCTCGTTTTGCCCGATTATACCTATGTTGAGCGCAATCAGGAAAGGCTCAGGGGCATAGTTCTCACTCACGGACACGAGGACCATATCGGCGGACTCCCGTATTTTCTCAGAAAAATAAACACTCCCATTTACGGAACACGCCTTACGCTGGGACTTGTGGAGGGCAAGCTCAAGGAGCACGGACTGCTCAAATCCGCAAAGCTTAATGTGGTAACTCCCGGGCAGACGGTGAAGCTGGGGTGCATGGCGGTTGAATTTATCAGGGTAAACCACTCAATCCCCGACGCTGTGGGAATTGCCGTTCACACTCCTGCGGGAATAATCGTTCACACGGGCGACTTCAAGATTGATACCACCCCCATAAACGGCGAGTGCATCGACCTTGCAAAATTCGGCGAGCTGGGCTCAAAGGGCGTGCTTCTGCTTATGGCGGACTCTACAAACGCCGAAAGACCGGGCTATACTCTTACGGAAAGAAAGGTCGGACAGTCCTTTGAAAAGCTTTTTGCAAGAGCGGGAAAGCGCAGAATAATCATCGCAACCTTTTCCTCAAATATCCACAGAATTCAGCAGGTTGTGGACAACGCAAAGGCTCAGGGACGAAAGCTTGCGGTTTCGGGAAGAAGCATGAACAACGTGGTTGCAAAGGCAATCGAGCTGGGATATTTAAAAATCCCGTCGGGAATGTTAATTGATATTGACGAAATCGGCAAATATCCCGACGACAAGCTTGTTATCGTAACAACGGGCAGTCAGGGCGAG
>JBJESI010000086.1:0-2480 GCA_051882715.1 Oscillospiraceae bacterium | reverse complement strand
AAACGCCGTCAAGATGGTCTATTTCATGGCAAAGCGCTACTGCAAGCAGTTCCTCGCCCGTGATTTCAAATTCCTTTCCGTGGCGGTCCTTTGCCCTTACTTTTACCTTTGCGGGACGGTCCACATAGCCCCATTGTCCCGGACAGGAAAGACAGCCCTCCTTAGACGTTTGCTTGCCCTTTACCGAAACGATTTCAGGATTTACAAGCTCGATAAGGCCGTGCTCGTCGCCTACGTCTATTACCACGATTCTGCGGAGTATCGACACCTGCGGAGCGGCAAGTCCCACACCGTCGGCTTTCGCCATGGTCTGCGCCATATCGTCAAGAAGCTCGCCCAGCTTTTCGTCGAACGCCGTTACCTCTCTGGATTTTCTCCTTAGGAGCGGCTCCCCCTCTGTTATTATCTCTCTTAATGCCATTTATATCACTCCCCCTAAAGTCCGATGTCGCCGTTTGGGTCAACATAGACACCGATTTTTTCAAATTCTTTTGTTCCCGCCGCCGCAGTCAGCACACTGCGGAGCGTTTCCCTGAAAGCCTTATTATTTATACATTTTATTATTGTTTTATATCTGAATTTGTTGTTTATCCTTGCAAGCACCGCCTTTGCCGGACCTAAAATCCGAACAGGCACTCCCTTTGACTCGGATACAGCCTGAGCAAAGCGTTCCGTAAAGTAAACCGCAGCTCTTTTCACGGCTGCCTCGTCAGCTCCCGTAAAGCCTACAACACAAATATTGCAGTAGGGAGGGTACAAAAGAGCCTTGCGTATTGCCGCTTCCTCTTCGTAAAAGGTTTTGTAATCCTGCATCGCCGCAAGATTTATAACATAATGGTCGGGCGAAAAGGTCTGGATATACGCTCTGCCCTGTCTGCTTCCTCTGCCGCCTCTTCCGACCACCTGCGTCACAAGGGAAAAGGTTCGCTCGTAGCTTTTATAGTCGCCGGAATAAAGGGATTTATCCACGGAAAGAACGCCCACAAGAGTAACATTGGGGAAATCAAGCCCCTTAGCTATCATTTGCGTTCCCACCATAATGTCGTATTCGCCTCTGCCGAAAGCGGCAAAACTGCGCTCGTACGCAAATCTTGAACAGGTGGTGTCTGCATCCATTCGCAAAATTCTTGCGTTCGGGCATATTTCATGAAGCTCGTCTTCGATTTTCTGCGTTCCCGCTCCGCTTAGCTTAATATACTCGCCGCCGCATTTTTCGCATTTTTTCGGCATCGGCTTTGAGTATCCGCAGTAGTGGCAGACCACTCGCTCCCCTGTTTTGTGATAAGTCAGCGCTATGTTGCAGTTTGGGCAGACTATCGGCTCTCTGCACGACATACACGAGGCGTAGGTGTGATAGCCACGCCTGTTTAGCAAAAGTATGCTCTGCTCGCCGTTTTGCAAATTTGCCAGAAGCTCGTTTTTCAAAACCGTGCTTATCTGCGAGGTATTTCCTGCGTCAAGCTCGGGCTTCATATCAACGATATAAACCTCGGGGAGAACCGAGCTGTTGTATCTTTCGGTAAGCTCAAACAGGTGATATTTACCTGTTTTTGCCTTGTAATAGCTGTCTATCGACGGAGTGGCGGAGGCAAGAAGAAGCGTTGCGTTGTTGTAAATACATCTTTGCCGTGCCACGTCCTTTGTGTTGTATCTCGGCGTGCTTTCGGATTTGTAGGTGCTTTCGCCCTCCTCGTCCATTATTATAAGTCCGACGTTTTCCATAGGAGCGAATATAGCGCTTCGTGTGCCTACGGCAATCCTTGCGCCGCCGCTTCTGATTTTTTTGTATTCTTCAACTCTCTGCCCCATGGACAGTCCCGAATGTATTACAGCCACAAGTCCGCCGAAGCGTTCTCTGAATTTCAATAAAACCTGCGGCGTAAGCGAAATTTCGGGAATAAGCATAATTGCGTTTTTCCCCAGCTTCAGTGTATAGTCGATAAGTTCAAGATAAATCTGGGTTTTTCCGCTCCCGGTAACTCCGTGCAAAAGACAGGCTTCGGGCTTGCCCGAAGAAATCAGCCTTGAAATACCGTCAAAGACCTCCGCTTGCTTTTCGGACAAATGCCCGGCGGTTTTCTCCTTGGGAGCAGCTTCGGTCTCAACAGGCCTTTCGCTTTCGTAAACTGCCACAACTCCCGCCTTTACAAGGTTTTTTATTACCGCCTCCGTGATTTTGCACTCCTCGCAAAGCTCGCTCACAAGAGCTGTTTTGTACTGCTCCAAAAGTGACACAGCCGCCTTTTGCTTCGGTGTAAGCTTTAAATCTGCGCCGCCCACGAGGTATTCCTCAGTAAGCTCCGCCATTTTTACGGTATCGTCGCCTATTCTGCGCTTTATGCGCTCCGTTTCGGTTACCGCACCCGCCTGCAAAAGCTCCTCGGTAAGTGCGGAATTTTCCTCGGCGGAAAGCGCTTTGTCACGCTGTGCCGCAGTCATTTCCGAAAGGCTGTCAAAAAAGTCCGACTGAGCCTTTGTTA
>JBJESI010000085.1:0-11138 GCA_051882715.1 Oscillospiraceae bacterium | reverse complement strand
GCCATTTCAAGCTTTAGGTACTCGTATTTATAATCGTCCTCATTTGCGGGGAGCATATCGACGATGCTTCTTGCTCTCTCACATCCGTGAAGAATAACTCCCTTGTCCGTAAGAGCTTTGCAAAGCTCGGGCAGGGCGGATTCTGCTATATCAGAGTGAACAAGCAGAGTTTCTGCGGCGTTGCATACGGCGGGGCGCTGGGTTTTTGCGTTTACGAGAATTTTTTTTGCCATTTGGATGTCAGCGTCACGGTCAATGTAGATATGGCAGTTGCCGAGCCCTGTTTCAAGAATGGGAACTTTAGAATTTAAAACCACATTCTGAATGAGCGACGCGCCTCCTCTGGGAATGAGCACGTCAAGGTATTTTGTAAGAGCCATCATTTCGTTTACAACCTTGTGGCCCGGAGCTTCAAGAAGCTCAACGCAGTCGGGAGAAAGCTGTGATTTTGAAAGAGCGTCTTTGATTACGGTCACAAGCTTTTTGTTGGAATTAAGAGCGCTTGCGCTTCCTCTGAGAAGAATACTGTTTCCCGTTTTCAGCGCAAGAGCCGCAGAGTCAACCGTAACATTCGGCCTTGCCTCGTAAATCATTCCGATAACTCCCAAGGGAACACGTACTTTTTCTATTTTAAGACCGTTGGGCCTTGTAAACTCTTCCATAACCTCGCCTACGGGGTCGGCAAGCCCTGCGACCTGCCTTACGCCTTCGGCTATATCCGCAAGCCTTTCCTTTGTAAGGGTAAGCCTGTCAATAAGACCCTCGTTCATTCCGCTTTTTTTGCCGTTTTCAATGTCATCTGCATTTGCGGCAAGAATTTCGTTTGCCCTTGCGTCGATTTCGTCGGCGATAAGCATAAGCGCTGCATTTTTCTCAGCTTCTCCCGTGACGGAAAGAGCGATGCTTGCGTTTTTTACGCCCGCCGCTTTAGTTAAAAGTTCATTCATATTATCCCTCCACCCAGTTGTTTCTGTTTATAGCCTCGGAATGTTTTCCGTGAGTTCCGATAATGTCGGCAAGCTGGTCTTTTGAGTATTCGCAGATTCCTTTGCCGATGTATTCGTGGGAGCCCTGCCTGAATACCCGAACAACATCTCCGCTTTTAAAATCTCCCTCAACCGCCACAATTCCGCTCGGAAGCAGGCTTTTGTTAAGCTCAAGCAACGCCTTGCAGGCGCCGTCGTCAACATAGAGATTACCCTTGCTCTTTGCGTAAAAAGCCATCCATTGAAGCTTGGTTTTCATATTGTGCTTTCTCGCCTTGAAATATGTAGAATCGGCAGTACCCTCAACCGCTTTTATAACTGAATTCTCCTGCTTCGAGGAGCAAATAACAACAGGTACGCCTGCGCTTGTTGCAAGCTTTGCGCCGTTGATTTTCGTGACCATTCCGCCGGTTGCGTTTGACGAGCCTGCTCCTCCTGCAAGCTGTTCGATTTCAGGAGTGATTTTTTCCACAACGGGAATACGGCTTGCGCTTTCGTCCGTTTTCGGATTTCCCGTGTAAAGTCCGTCTATATCGGTAAGCAGAATAAGCAAATCGGCGTGAACCATTGCCGCAACCTGTGCGGACAGGGTATCGTTGTCGCCAAGCTTTAATTCCTCGATTGAAATTGTGTCGTTTTCGTTGATAATCGGAACGGCATTTCTGCTGAGAAGAACCTCGATTGCGTTAAAGGCGTTTTTGTATCTCCTTCTGTCAACAAAGTCGTCACGGGTAAGAAGAAGCTGTGCGGCGGGATAGCTTTCCTGCAAAAGGAGCTTTGAATACTCCTCCATGAGAAGCCCCTGTCCGACTGCGGCGCACGCCTGCTTATCTGCAATAGAGGAGGGACGTTTTGCAAAGCCGAGTCTTTTATAGCCTGCGGCGATAGCGCCCGATGATACGAGGATTACATTGTGTCCGTCATTTTTAAGCGCGCAGATTTGTCTGATTATATTTTCGATTTTTGAATTGTCTGTTTCGCCGCTTTTTTTTGTAAGCGAGCTTGTTCCCACCTTGAGAACAATCAGCTTTTTATCCATAAATCCTCCAAAACAAAAACCGCCCTTTGAAAAACAAAGGACGGAGAAATTCCGCGGTACCACCTTAATTGACATAAAAGTCCGCTCAAAAGTTTTAACGTAACAACCGTACTGCTTAAATCACAGTCGCTCACGGGCGGGAAAGGAACCTTCGCACGGCGGCCTTTCAGCAAGCGGCAGCCTCTCTGCAAAGCGAAAAAGCACCTGTATTCCGATCAACGCTTTAGTTAAGTTTATCATCTCGGCGGAAAAATGTCAACACTAAAAATTAAAACGGCATTGACTTAAAGTCGGAAAGAATGTAAAATTTAATAAAAGATATTTATTTCGGAGATGTATAATGTTAAGATTTTTCAAGGGAGCGTCGGGCAGCGGAAAAAGCCGCCTGATGCTTGAAAGAATAAACAAGGACATATCAAAAGGGGAGCGGGTGTATCTGATTGTCCCCGAGCAGTACTCATATGAAGCCGAAAAGCTTGTTTATGACGTGCTGGGCTTTGACGCGGCAAATAAGCTGAAGGTGCTGAGCTTTGAAAGGCTTTACGGCGAGATTTTCGCAAGGTCGGGCGAAGCGGAAACGGGTTTTGTCTCCGAACAGACAAAACTTATTGCGATGAGTCTTGCGTTGGACGAGGTAAAGGACGCTCTTGATAGTTACGGGACTCAGACGGACAAGCCGGGCTTTGCCGAGGATATGCTTGCCTTGTGGGAGGAGCTTTGCACCTCGGAAATACCTGTTTGCGCCCTTGACGGCGTGACAGACGAGGACGAAGCGCTGTACGGAAAAGCAAGGGAAATATCCGTGATACTTTCGTCCTTTGAGGGAATTCTTGCTTCAATGGGCGGCTCCTGTCAGACGAAGGGAGAAAGAGCGGCAAGGCTTTGCGAGGAGCAGGATTATTTCTGCGGAGCAACCGTATATATCGACGAATTCAGAAGCTTTACGGCGGCGGAGCTTGATTTTCTCGAACAGATAATCCGACAGGCGGGGGAGGTTAATATCAATCTTTGTATCGGCGGCTCAGGCGGGATTTTTACGGTTCCCGAGCAGACCGCCGCAAGGCTTGAAAAAATCTGCGAAAGAAACGGAGTTGCTTTTAAAACCGAGGAAACCTGCAGGGAAATTAAAAGATTTAAAAACGAGGAATTAAAGTATTTTTCAGAAAACATTTTCAGACGTCCCATCGTGCCGTTTAAAAACGGATGCGGCAGCATTTCTGCGGCGGTATGCCCTGATGTATATTCCGAATGTGACTACGTCTGCGCCAAGATACGGGAGCTCGTCATGGGAGGCTTGAGATTCGGCGATATAGCTGTAATCGGCAGAGATTTGGAAAGCTATTCAAACGCTCTTGAGGCGTCGGTTTCAAAATACGAAATCCCTGTCTTTTTCGACCGCCGTGAAAGCGTTCTGAAAAAGGCGCTGATAACTCTTGTGATGTCCGCTTTTTCGGGAGTGTCGCTTAATACCGAAAGCATTCTCTGCATAGCCAAAACGGGCTTTGCTGGAGTGACGACCGAGGAAGCGTCCGAGCTTGAAAACTACTGCTTCGAGTGGGGCGTAAAGGGCGGAATGTGGGCGGAGGATTTTGCCTTTGCCTGCGACGAGCGTGAAGCAAGGGTAAACCTCACAAGAAAGTATCTTGTCGAGCCGCTTGAGGAGTTTAAAAACAAAACAGAAAATGCTGACGGCGGCAGAATATGTGCGGCTCTTTATGAGCTTTTGGAGAAATACGGCGTGCCCTCGGAGGTTGATAAAAAGGCAAAAGCTATGCTTGCCTCGGGCAGGGAGGAGCAGGCCCGTGAGCTAAAACAGATATGGGACGTGCTTGTGGATACGCTTGACACAATGTTTGAAGCTCTGTCGGACAAAAAAATCACAAGAAAAAGATTTTGCGAGCTTTTCAGGGTGCTTGCGGCAAAAGCGACGGTTTCGCTCCCTCCGCAAACCATCGACAGCGTAATAATAGGCAGCGCTGAAAGGATAAGGCTCGGCGAGAAAAAAGCGGTCATACTAATCGGCGCAAACGAAGGGGTTTTCCCGTCGAATTCGGCAAGCGGGCCTGTCTTTTCAAACAGGGAAAGGAAAAAGCTTTTCGAAATGGGAATAGAGCTTTTTTATCCAGATGAGAAAACCCAAAGCGAGGAACGTTTTATAGCGTACAAGGCGGTCAGCGCACCGTCGGAAAGGCTGATTATTACATATCCGTGCGTGGGAGCGGACTTTGCGGAAAAATTCCCCTCCGAGATAGTAACCTTTGCAAAGAGGATTTTCGGAGAAGAAATTCTTGTAAATACCTCCTTGCTTCCCAAAAGTTATTTCTGCAAAACCTGCCGCTCGGCTTTTGACTGTCTTGCAGGCGGCATCGAAGACAGAAATACCGATACGGAGAGCATTTACGAGGCTGTACGGAGAACAAGCAGTCTTGCCGACAAGCAAACGCTTCTTGAAAGGAACAAGGATTTTTCAAGCTTTAAAATAGAAAATACAAGACTGATGTCGGAGCTTTCGGGGAAAACCGTAAAGGTTTCGGCAACACGCATACAGGATTATTACGAGTGCAAATTCAGGCATTTTTGCAAGTACGGGCTGGGGCTCTATCCGTTGAAGAAAAAAGAGCTTTCAAATGCAGTTTCGGGAACCATAATCCATTACTGCCTTGAAAATGTTGTAAGAACCTACGGCAGAGAGCTTGTCAATATGGACAGAGCCGCTCTTGAGGATGTAATATCGGAGCTTATAAACGGGTTTGTTGAAGAACAGCTGGGAGGCTTCGAGGGAAAAAGCGAGATTTTCAAAAATAGCATTAAAAAGCTTTCTCCGAAAATTTCGGGAGTGCTTTTAAGAATAGCCGAGGAAATGAAGCACTGTCAGTTTGTGCCCTCGGATTTCGAGCTTTCAATCGGCCCTGACGGCGAGGTTGTTCCGAAAAAGATAATTTCTGACGGCGGCAAGGAAATAACGGTTTTGGGAAGCGTGGACAGAACCGACACCTGTGAAATAGACGGCAGAAAATACGTAAGGGTAATCGACTACAAATCGGGCAGAAAAAAAGAATTCAGCCTGAGTAATGTCTATTACGGGCTTAACATTCAGCTTCTGCTCTATCTTTTTATAATAACCTCGGGCGAG
The DNA here is from genome assembly GCA_051882715.1 of Oscillospiraceae bacterium. Taxonomy (GTDB): domain Bacteria; phylum Bacillota; class Clostridia; order Oscillospirales; family Ruminococcaceae; genus JBJESI01. The sequence continues at coordinate 5,980 of JBJESI010000085.1, read as the reverse complement.
GGCAAATATAACGGATATATTCCTGCGGGCGCGCTTTATTATTCTTCAAGAGAGCCGAAGAAAAAGGCATCCGACAAGACAAGGCATTACACGGAGCAAGGGCTTCGGGACGCTGTTGCGGATTATTACCGTATGAACGGTATTCTTCTGAAAGACGAAAAGGTTATCGCCGCAATGGACAGCACCGACGGAGTTTTCATTCCCAAGGGCAAGGACTCCTCATGCGCCGCATTTGAGGACCTGGAAAAGCTCCACCGCCACTGTGAGCGGCTCATAAGGCGGATAGCCGACGAATTTGAAAGCGGCGATATTTCCGCCGTGCATCTTACCGCAAGGGATATAGACAGCTGTCAGTACTGCGATTATTCTGCGGTATGCCGCAGACAGCTGGGAGTTGCCGAGGACGCAAGGGAAGAGCTTTCGGGCGAAGAAATATATCAGAACATAGAAAACGAGGAAAACGATGAGTACAAGGTGGACTGACGAGCAGCAGCTTGCCATATCGGCGAGAGAAAGCTCAATAATAGTTTCGGCGGCGGCAGGCAGCGGCAAAACGGCTGTACTTGTGGAACGCACAAAGCAGATACTCTGCGACAGGGAAAACCCCGTTCCCGCAGACAGGCTTATTGTTGTTACATACACAAATGCGGCGGCGGCAGAGATGAAGCAAAGACTTGCCGACAAGATGGACGAAGAGGTTGAAAATCATCCGGGCGACTCATATATAAGCCATCAGCGAAACTTGATTTCGCAGATGGAAATAGGCACGATTCATTCGTTTTGCGGAAGGCTGATTAAGGAAAATTCGCAAAAGCTCGGAGTAAGCCCTGCTTTCCGTCAGGCAGACGCCGAAACTCTCGGCGTGCTTAAAACGGAAGCGTTCGGCGATGCGGCGGAACGGCTCTGCAAAGCAGACAGCGCCGCCTACAATACGCTGTGGGAGTTTTTCGGAGGCGAACGAGGCGTTTACGATGTTTTGCAGTCGCTTGAAAGATTTCTTAATTCCATTCCGAACGGCGAACAGTGGAGAAGAAAGCAGACGGAAATCTATGCTCTGTCAGACGAAGAATTTTTCAATGAGTTTTCTAAAACAATACGGGAGAGTCTCTCATATCTGCTGAATTCGGCTGAAAAATCCTATAAATTCATAAAATCGGTTGTTGAAAGCTATTCCGAGGAAACGGTCAAAAAAAACACGCCTTATCTTGAGTCCGTAAAAAACGCAATCGACGGATTTGCGGCTCTTGTGGAAGAGGGTGATTTTGACGGGGCGGCGGGCTTTGAATATAAAATCGGCACGCTGTATTCAAAAGCGATGCCCGAAAATGAAAAGGTCTTAAAAAGCCTTAATCAGACGCTGAAGAATACGCTCTTAACGGTAAAGAAAAAAAGCGCCTTTGATATGAACGAAATAGGCGAGGATAGGGAGCTTGTAAGCCGAGTCCTCAATGCGCTTTTTTCACTTTACGATATGTACGCCGAAAAGCTTGGGGAGCTTAAAAAAGAGAGCAATGTACTTTCCTTTGACGACCTTATGCTTCTTGCGGTAAGGCTCCTTACCGAGAACGACGGAGACAGACTTGTTAAAAGCAGTTTTGCAAAAAGCATTTCCGATAAATACGATTATGTAATAGTGGACGAATTTCAGGACGTAAATGAAATCCAGGACACGATTTTCAGAATGATTTCAAAGGACGAAAAAAATCTTTTCCTTGTGGGCGACGCAAAGCAAAGCATTTACAGATTTAATCAGGCAGATCCGTTTATTTTCATAGATAAAAAAGAAATGGCGCCCTATTACGAAAAGGGCAAAACCGACAGAACGCTGCAAAAGCTTTATCTTACGAAAAATTTCAGAAGCCGCAGGGAGGTACTTGAAGCGTCGAATTTTCTTTTTGAAAGGCTGATGTCAAAACAGCTCGGAGATATCGACTATAAAGACGAGGAGCTTCTCGTCTACGGCGCAGGAGAGGCGTTTGACGAGCGTGACGACATGAAAACGGAGCTTTACATCATCGACGAAAAGCCTTGCAAGCAAATAGACCCCGAATTAAAGGGCAATGCTCTTGAAGCGGAATTTGTGGCTCAAAAAATCAGAAAAATGGTTGACGGCGGCTTTGAAATCACCGAAAAAGACGGTACAAGGCGAAGATGCAGATACAGCGATTTTGCAATACTTCTGAGAAGCGTAAAAAGCAAATCTGCGGTATATCTCGAAAAGCTTTGGAGCATGGATATACCTGCCGTATTCTCGGGCGGAGGAGAGTATTTTGCTTCCTATGAGATACAAACGCTGATAAATTTTTTAAAGGTCATCGACAATCCTCTGCGTGACATTGAGCTTGTTTCTGTACTGATGTCGCCGATGTTTATGTTTTCGGCTGAGGAAATCGCAAAAATAAGGCTTTGTGACAGAAATTCAAGCTTTTATCTTGCTTTGAAGGCCGCCGATGATGAAAAGTCCAAGGCCTTCATCGCTCTTTTGGACGAACTGCGTGAATATAAGTCGGGCTATTCGATAGAAAGACTTGTTCAGAAAATTTTTGACGAAACGGAATTTCCTGCGATAGTGCAGGTGTTTGAAAACGGAGGACAGCGCAGACTCAATCTAAACGTCTTTATGAGCAAGGTGAAAAGCTATGAGGATAATTCAAACGGCGGGCTTTCCGGGTTTTTAAGATTTATAGACAATGCCGTGCAAAATCTTTCCGAGGACAAGGCGCCTGCGTTTGTGCCCGCCGAAAGCGACGGAGTAAAAGTTATGACCATTCATGCTTCAAAAGGGCTTGAATTTCCTATTTGCTTTGTCTGCGGGCTGGGAACAAGGTTTGATGAAAAGGACTACACGGTAAAGCCCGTTATTATGAACGCAAGGCACGGCATCGGAATGAAAATAAACCGTCCCGAAAAGCTGGAAAAATACAATTCTCTTGCCTACGAGGAGCTTGCGGCAATAGAAAAAAGATGCTTTTTGGGAGAAGAAATGCGGCTTTTGTACGTGGCTCTTACCCGTGCAAGAGAGAAGCTTGTTATGACGGGAGTTGCGGAAAATCTGCCCAATATGCTGTCAAAGCGCACGGAATGTACGGACGAAAACGGCAGGGTTTTTTACGGAAGCGCCATAGACGCAAAAAATATGCTGGACTGGGTTGTGATGACGCTGTTTTCCACGCCGCTTCGTGATAAGCTTTTGGACTACTGCGCCGACAGCTCATGCGCTTTCAGGGCGGAAAACGATTATCTTGCCGTGGAGACGGTAAACAATATTTCATCTGCGGTTATTTCAGCCGCCGGAGAAGAAAAGGCATTGCCCGATGAGGAAACGGTAGAAAAGATACTTTCCGAAATAAATTTTGAATATCCGCATAAGGCTCTTACCGAGCTCCCCGCAAAAATGGCGGTAACCGAAATAGTACACAGGGATTCGCAGGAGTTTTACTCCGCAAAGCGCCCGAGATTTATGTCGTCCGGAGGAGCAAGCGGCACCGAAACCGGCAACGCTTATCATAAATTTATGGAAACCGTGGATTTTGCGCTTGCTGCAGAAAATCTCGGCAAGGAGCTTATTCGCCTTGAAAGCTCAGGCTTTATGACAGGCAAGCAGATTAAACTTCTTGACATAAGAAAGCTTGAAAAGGCGCTCGGACTTGATACGGTTCGGCGAATGGCCGCAAGCAAAATGCTTTTGCGTGAATATAAGTTTATGACGAGAATTCCTGCGTCCGAATATGAAAACAGCTATGACGGCGACGCCATGATAGCGGTTCAGGGTATAGCGGACTGCGTGTTTGAGGAGGACGGAGAGCTTGTTCTCGTAGATTACAAAACGGACGCCGTCAAAGAGGTCTCCGAGCTTAAAGCAAGGTATGAAAGACAGCTTTTGATGTACAAGGAGCCCGTGGAGCGCAGTCTCGGCAAAAGGGTAAAGGAAATGATAATCATTTCCCTGAGTCTCGGCGAAGAGATAATTCTGTGAAAAGGAGGACGAAAGTCCTCCTTTTCACGGAAAAAATTATAAAAAGCCCTTGACAAACCGAGAAAGATGATTTATAATAGCAGAGTAATTGAAGCAGAACAGCCGTTCTCACCTGCACAAAGGCGTTGTGTCGGGTAGATACTTATGAATGTGACCGCAGCTTGTTGCGGCTCATTTTGCGTAGCGTGGACGGTGTATCCATGCTTTTTTTATGCTTAAAACAAACTTTGGAGGTGCTGAACATTAGCAACGTAAAGGAACCAAGTATCAACGAGGAAATCCGTGAGCCCCAGGTGAGGGTAATCGACAAGGACGGAGCACAGCTCGGTTTGATGTCCTCTGACGAGGCTTTGAAGATTGCCGCAGAAAAGGATCTTGACTTAGTGCTTATTGCGCCGCAGGCTAAGCCCCCGGTATGCAAAATAATGGACTACGGCAAGTACAAATTCGAGCAGGCAAAGAATGAAAAGAAAGCCAAGAAGAATCAGAAGGTCGTTGAAACAAAGGAAATAAGAATGTCGCTTAACATTGACACTCATGATTTCAACACAAAGCTTTCACAGGCTGTAAAATTCCTGAAGGCGGGAAACAAGGTTAAGGTGTCTGTAAGATTCCGCAGAGCAAGGGAGATGTCCCATCAGGAAATCGCCGTTGATTTGCTCAACAAGTTCCGTGACGGTTGTGCCGAAGTAGCGCAGGTTGACAAGCCCGCAAAGCTTGAGGGCAGAAACATGGCAATGTTCATATCGCCAAAAGTTCTTTAATAATAAGGAGGAAGCAAAAATGCCAAAAATCAAAACACACACAGGTGCGAAGAAGCGTTTTAAATTAACTAAGACCGGTAAAATCAAACGTGCTCACGCATACAAGAGCCACATTCTCAACAAGAAAACAACAAAGCGTAAGAGAGGATTAAGAGCAGGAGCATACGCAGACAAGACAAATGCACCTGCAATCAAGAAGCTCATTCCCTACAAATAACCGAATCGCCTATGTCCCCGCCTCTAAGGCGGCGGGTTCCATTCAGTCTTTCGGTGGGGGTTATAATCCCCCACCGAAACCCTGAGGAGCAAAGCTCCTCGGCGACAGCTTGCAATCGTCGCAGGTGTGATTAAGCAAGCTTATCACACTTTGCTCCGATTTAAAACAAAAGAAAATAACAGGAGGAAAAAATCATGGCTCGTGTAAAAGGCGCAATGATGACTCGCAAGAGAAGAAATAAAACATTAAAATTAGCAAAAGGATACTGGGGCGGCAAGAGCAGACTCTTCAAAACATCAAAAGAAGCTGTAATGAAGTCAGGCCAGTATGCTTACATCGGCAGAAAGCAGAAAAAGCGTCAGTTCAGACAGCTCTGGATTACAAGAATTTCAGCAGCCTGCAAGCTTAACGGAGTAAACTACTCAACATTCATGAACGGCCTTAATAAGGCAGGAATTTCTCTTAACCGCAAGATGTTATCTGAAATCGCAATCAACGATCCTGCAGGCTTTACAGCGCTTGTTGAGAAAGCAAAGGCAGCTCTCAACTAATAAGACTATAACACGCACCTTGCCAAAGCGAGGGCGTGTTTTGTTGTAGTTAATAACTTTTTAGGGCGGTGAAAAAATGGAAATATCGGCTAAGGATAACCACTTGATAAAGCTTTACAGGGAGCTCCGAAGCAGCAGGCGTGCACGGAGCGAACAGGGGCTTTTTGCGGCTGAGGGTGAAAATCTTTGCTTTGAGGCTGTAAAAAACGGAGTCGGTATTTTCACGCTTTTCGCCACCGAAAATTATATCCGAAAGCACGGTGAGACTTACGAATTTATTTCGCAAAGAGCGGAAAAAAGCTGTATAATCACCGAAAAGCTGTCGGAATATATAAGCGACACCAAGACTCCGCAGGGCGTGTTTGCAATTTGCAAAAAGCCCGAAAGGATTACGGATATCGGAGGATTTATCCCAAAAGGGAAGCTCGTGCTTCTTGAAAATCTGCAGGAACCCGGCAATATGGGGACGATT
>JBJESI010000084.1:0-2490 GCA_051882715.1 Oscillospiraceae bacterium | reverse complement strand
GAGGATTTTGACGAAGAATAGGCGTAAATATGCCGCTAAAAACCGATTGTGTTCGGCTCTCTAATGCCTATATTGACAAAAAGCCGGTCATCACAAACGGCGGCAAAATACTTTCCGTCGCAATAAAGCCCGTATTCTCCGAACATTTTTCTGTACGTTATCGTTCCCGCATCGCCGAGCTGCTCGGCAACAAACTCTGCAAATTCCTTTTTTGAAGCCAATGCCTAACCTCCCTTGGAAATTACCGCTTGGTTATTTTTGTACCCTGTCTTGTTTCCTCGATTACATATCCCAAAGCCGTAATTTCGTCACGGAGCTTATCCGCAAGAGCAAAATCCTTTGCTTTTCTCGCCTCGGCACGGCGAGCGGCAAGAAGCGCAACCTCGTCGGGGATTTCCTCCTGCTTTGTTTGGCAAAGCTTTCTTGCGGAGTCCACAAGGTCAAGGGACAGCACCTTATCAAACTCTTCAAGCAATGCGGTTTTCGTCCTTGCGTTTGCGTCGGATTTTATGACATCAAAAACCGCCGTAAGAGCAAGAGATGTGTTTAAATCGTTATCCAATGCGTCCGTAAATTTCTTCATGAGAGCGTCAAATTTTTCGCTTTCTATGTCTTTGCTTGTATCATTTACAAAAGCCGCAATTTTTGAAATCAGCTTATCGTAGGAGGCCACTGCATTGTCAAGGTTTTCATAGGTGAATACAAGAGATTTTCTGTAATGGGAAAGCAGGCAGAAAAATCTGTACGCAAGCGGATTGTAGCCCTTGCTCTCAAGCAGGGACACGGTCAGAAATTCTCCCTTTGATTTGCTCATCTTGCCGCTGTTCGTGTTAAGATGAAGCACGTGGAACCAGTAGTTGCACCACTTGTGTCCGAGAAACGCTTCGCTTTGGGCTATTTCGTTGGTGTGGTGGGGAAATGCGTTGTCAATGCCGCCGCAATGTATATCAAGCCTTTCGCCGAGATGCTTCATGCTGATGCAGGAGCATTCAATGTGCCAGCCGGGATAGCCCACGCCCCAAGGACTGTCCCATTTCAATTCCTGGTCGTCAAACTTTGATTTTGTAAACCACAGGACAAAGTCCGTTTTATTGCGCTTGCTTTTATCCTCTTCAACGCCCTCGCGAACTCCGACCGCAAGGTCCTCCTCGTCGAAATCGTTGAAAACATAGTATTTATCAAGCTTTGAAGTGTCAAAATAAATGTTTCCGCCTGATTCGTATGCGTAGCCCTTTTCGAGCAGAGAGGAAATAACCTTTATAAAATCGTCGATGCAGTTTGTTGCAGGCTCGACAATATCGGGAATTTTTATGTTAAGCTTTTTGCAGTCGGAAAAGAAAGCGTCGGTATAGAATTTTGCAATTTCCATAACGGTCTTATGCTCACGCTTTGCGCCCTTGAGCATCTTATCGTCGCCCGTATCGCCGTCGCTTGTAAGATGTCCTACGTCGGTTATATTCATCACACGGGTTACATCAAGTCCCGAAAAGCGCAGATATTTTTCAAGAACATCTTCCATTATATATGTGCGGAGATTTCCTATATGAGCGTAGTGGTAAACCGTGGGGCCGCAGGTATAAATACTTGCTTTTCCCGCTTCATTGGGGACAAACTCCTCTTTTGTTCTTGTGAGAGTGTTGTAAAGCTTCATTTCTTTTCATCCTCCAGCGCTTTAATTCTTTTTTCGAGATTTTCAATCAAAAGCTCCTGCCTGCAAAGTATCTGCGAAACAGGGTCGGGTATGTGGATTTGGTCGAGATCGTCGCAAACCCTTTCGTCGTTTATTCTTACAACCCTTGCAGGTACGCCCACAGCAGTGGAGTTTTCGGGAACATCCGAAAGAACCACCGCATTTGCGGCAATTTTTGAATGACTTCCGATCTTTATAGGGCCGAGCACCTTTGCACCTGAGCCAATCATTACATTTTCCCCGATAGTGGGATGTCTTTTTCCCCGTTCCTTGCCCGTTCCGCCCAGAGTCACGCCCTGATAAATCGTGCAGTTATCGCCGACCTCGGCGGTTTCGCCTATGACTACGCCTGTTCCGTGGTCGATAAAAACGCCCTTTCCGATTTTTGCGGCAGGATGAATTTCAATGCCCGTTTTATGCTTTGAGCGTTCCGAAACAAACCGAGCAAGGAAAAAAAGCCTGTGCCTGTAAAGCCAGTTTGCTCTCCTGTGCGAACGAATTGCCTTCAGTCCTCTGTATAAAAAGAATACTTCAAAGGAATTGCGTGCCGCAGGGTCACGCTCCTTAATTAGTTTTATGTCCTCTCGTAACTGTTTGAACATTAAAAATACCACCTCAAATAAAAAGTCTCCGCAACTGATGCTGCGAAGACGAATTAACGCTGTTCCACTTCGTGAATGAGCATATCCGTAACGCGGATTAACGCATGGGAATACTGATTTTCCTCCCACGTGCGGACAGGCGCACTTCGCTGAAATATTGCTGCTGCGCTTCCAGCCTGCGGCGCAGCTCTCTGCAAA
>JBJESI010000083.1:0-2493 GCA_051882715.1 Oscillospiraceae bacterium | reverse complement strand
ATGCTCGTCTTTGCCGTAAGGATAAGCCGCGCCTGCGCCTGTAAGAACAAGCCCTGCCTCCTTGCAAAGAGCCACGGTGCGCTTTGCACAGCCGTCCATCGTATAAAGCGAAATGAAATAACCGCCGTTCGGCTTTTTGTAATCGGCGATGCCCAAGGGGAGGATTTCGCTGTCCAGCGCATTCATAACAACATCAAATCTGGGTTTTATAAGCGCCGCATGCTTTTTCATATGTTCTCTGATTCCGTCTGCATTTTTGAAAAATTTCACGTGGCGAAGCTGATTTATCTTATCAAATCCGATAGTCTGTACGGACATCTGCTTACGGATAAAGTCGGCGTTTTCCTTGCTTGCCGCAACGACCGCTACTCCGCCGCCCGAAAATGAAATCTTTGAGGTTGAGGCAAACTCGTAGACCATATTTTCCGAGCCGTGTTTCTTACATTCGTCGAAAATATTAAGAAGCTTGTCGGGGGTATCGGAAAGATGATGCAGGCAGTATGCGTTATCCCAGAAAATCCTGAAATCGGACGCTTTCGGAGAAAGCCTTGCAAATCTTCTTACCACATCGTCGGAATATGTAATGCCGTCGGGGTTCGAATACATCGGCACGCACCAAATTCCCTTGATTGTTTCGTCCTCACTGACAAGCTTTTCAACCGTATCCATATCGGGGCCGTCGGAATTCATCTTAACGGGAATCATTTCGATACCCAAAGCCTCGGTTATGGCAAAATGCCTGTCATATCCCGGACAGGGGCACAGAAATTTGATTTTATCATATTTGCACCAAGGCTTTTCGCTTCCAAGAACACCGAACTGCATAGCCCTGAGAAGATTGTCGTACATGAGATTAAGGCTTGAGTTGCCGCAAACAATAACCTGCTCCGTATCAACGCCGAGAATTTCCGCAAAAAGCGCCTTTGCTTCGGGAATACCGTCAAGCAAGCCGTAATTTCTGCAATCGGTTCCGTCTGCGGCGGTATAGTCCGTAATTTCCAGCATCTTCTTTGTGAGGTCAAGCTGTTCGCTCGACGGCTTTCCCCTTGCCATATTAAGGCTGAGATTCAGCGCCTTTTCTTTTTCGTATTCGGCGGAAAGCTCTTTTTTTATTTCGAGAAGCTCTTCTTTTGAAAGCTCTGCGTATTTTTTCATATTCTGCACTCCTTCAATGCTTAAGCTGTTATCCTAATAGTATCATATGCGCCAAGCTTTTGCAAGTGCAAACGAGAAAAAATGCAAAATTCATAAAAATTTCGCTCTATTTGGCGTATAAATTCGTTTCCCATGCAGGAATATAGCGATGATGTCGCATATATATTTCGTATTCGGGATTGATTTTCTTCACAAGCAAGGGCAGTCGGAACATATCCTCGTTTCGGTGATAGCACGCAATTTCAAGCCTTGGGCGAAATTTCCCGATTGTGCCGGTCGCTCCGAGCAAGGCCTCACGCTCCGCTCCCTCAACATCCATTTTAATCAGGGTAACCTCTTCGCCCGCCGCAACGCTGTCAACACTGCGCATCTGCGTAGGCTTTCCCTGCCCTGAAACGCTGGAATTTCTGCCCGACCTCTGCGAAAAGGAAAGGACGGCGTCCTCGTTCCATGCGCCTGCGTTGAGCGCCGTTACAAAATCCAAGTCCTTTACGTTCTCGCAAAGCTTTTTAAAATTCCGCCTGTCAGGCTCAAAGGCGACAACACGCTTCATAACGCCGCCTGTATATGATAAAGCTTCGGCAACCGTGTCGCCGTTATATGCTCCGAGATCGAAATATGTATCGTCGGCGGAAGGCGCAAGCACGGACGTAACAATCTCCGTTCTGTCCGTTTCGCAGGAGAAAAGGTACTCTATTTTGCCTGAAATCTTGAAATTCAGAATATCGCTGTAAACCTTTTTCGATAAATCGTCGGCAAGCATATTGTAAACCTCGCTTGCCGCTTCCATGTTATCCAAAAGATATTCATAAGTAAAAAGTCCCTCGCCGAAAACGGGAAGATCCGGAGCATAAAGCTCATGCCTGCTGCCGATTTCGCAGATTTTTTCAATAAGGGAATCGTAGCCCGCACCAAAGCAGAGGAGTATGATAAAATCATCATACTCGCTCTCAATTTCGGATAGTTTTTTTACACGGAAGCCGCAAAAGCTGTGACCTCGGACAAACTCGTCGCTTGCAAAAATCCCATCGGGCTTCAAGCCGTAAGCGGAAAGAGCGTTAATAACCTTTACCGCTCCGTCTCCCATGCCGTAAAGGACAATGGGCTTGCCTGCACGGGCAAGATAATCCCACAGGCTTTCACGCTCGGTTATGCTGTCCGGAAGATTACTCTTCATTATCCCAGTTGTGCCAAACGTTTTGCACGTCGTCGTTTTCTTCAAGAAGGTCAAGCAGTAAATTCATTTTCTTGATATGATTTTCATCACTTAAAGTGGTGTATGTATCGGGAACCATTTCAGCCTCTGCCGAAGCAAGAGTATAGCCCTTTTCAATAAGC
>JBJESI010000082.1:0-2513 GCA_051882715.1 Oscillospiraceae bacterium | reverse complement strand
AGATATTGACGAAAATGCTGTTTCTCTTTCTCTACAGAACTCAAAAAAAGCAGGAGTATCCTCAAAAATTTCCGTTTCCTGCGAGGATGTGCGAAGCTTTAAATGCGATGATGAAAACGGAATAATTATATGCAATCCTCCCTACGGGGAAAGAATGCTCGAAATAAAGGAAGCCGAAGAGCTTTACAAAGTAATGGGCGAGGTCTTCACAAATTCCAAGGCTAAGGCATATTACATTATCTCGCCCCATGAAGAATTTGAAAGACTTTTCGGAAGAAAAGCAGCTAAAAGGCGAAAGCTTTATAACGGAATGATTAAGTGCCAGCTTTTCATGTATTTTTAAAAATGCCGTTTAAAAAATTTTTTGCACTCTCAAACAGCTCAACAACCTTGAATTTGGCAACATATTCGGGTTTTTGGGCTGTTTTGTTATCAAATCCGTCAAAGGTTTGGGCACAGTCGTCATCCACAGCCGTTCCCAAACAAAGGGACGGATACAAAACGCACCACCAATTCTTTCCCGCTCCCTCTCCGAGAGTTATACGCACCGCAGTGTACTGCCCTGCAGGGGTTGTGTAATTATCGTAATATCTTGTGTTAAAATACATGGAAGTAAGCTTTGCGTCAGCCCTGTAATCAAAGCCTTTCTCCGCAAGTATTCTGTTTGCGGTTTCTTCAATGCCGTTTAAATTTTCAGAGGCAAGCGTGATTGCTTCATCGAGATTTTTACCGTCAAGATTTTCCGAATACTCCTCTAAAATTGCGTCCCTGATTTCAAGCTTTACCTCTTGGTCCTGCTCGCTGTCGCTGTTTGCGATTATGTGAAGCCGCAAAATACTGTCCTCAAGCTTTTCGCATTTGCCTGCGAAAGCATTGAAATTTCCGACCATCAGCGCCGCAGCCATTCCTATCGCAAGAGCTATATCCAATTTTTTCATATTTTCACCTCGTCAGCATTATTGACAGGGTGAATTTTTTTATACAAAAAATCGGCAGTCCGTAACCGAACTGCCGAAATTTTAAGTTATTCAACTGTAACCGATTTTGCAAGATTCCTCGGCTTATCAACGTCACAGCCTCTCAGAATAGAGGTGTAATACGCAAGAAGCTGAAGAGGAATTACGGTTAGAAGAGGCATAAGAATATTATCCACATCGGGAACTTCAATCAGATAATCCGATACCTCGTTTGCAAGATGCGCGTCCTTTCGGCAAATCATTACCACCATGGCGCCTCTTGCCTTAACTTCTTTAATATTGCTTACTGTTTTTTCATACAAATCTGTCTGCGTGGCAACAGCAATTACGGGAATTCCGTCCTCAATCAGAGAGATTGTGCCGTGCTTTAACTCACCTGCCGCATAGCTTTCACTATGGATATACGAGATCTCCTTAAGCTTCAGCGAGCCCTCCATGCTCAGAGCATAATCAAGCCCTCTGCCGATATAGAAAATGCTCGTTGCATTGATAAGCTGACTGGCGGTAAACTGGTATTTTTCCTGAGATTTGAGCATTTCCCCTATCATATCAGGGATTTCACGAAGGTCAGAAACAAGCTTTCTGCACTCGTCCTCGGTAATCTTTCCTCTTACAAGCGCAAGCTTGAAAGCCAGCATATACATCATAGCGATTTGGACGGAATAAGCCTTGGTGCTTGCTACGGCTATTTCAAGTCCGCCCCATGTGTACAGAGTGATGTCTGCTTCTCTTGCAATGGAAGATCCGACAGCGTTTACAATGGCGATTGTTTTTAATCCGACTTCCTTTGCAAGCCTTAACGCCGCAAGAGTATCGGCTGTTTCGCCCGACTGAGAAATCACAATCATCAAGTCGTCTTTTTCAATAATCGGGTCTCTGTATCTGAACTCAGACGCAATATCCACATTAACGGGAACCCGCGCAAGCTTTTCAATTACATATCTGCCCACAACTCCTGCGTGCATCGCAGTACCGCAGGCAACGATATGTATTCTCTTTACGCCCTTAAGAATGTCCTCGGTAAGGCCTTCTTCATCAAAGCAAGGCAGTCCGTCCTTAATTCTGGGGTCAATCGTCTTTTTGATTGTCTCGGGCTGCTCGTTGATTTCTTTAAGCATATAATGGGGATAACCGCCCTTCTCGGCAGCTTCAACATCCCAGTTTGCAATTTGCTTTTCCTTCTTAATCTCCTCGCCGTAAAGAGAACATATCTTAACGTTGTCAGCTTCGAGTATTGCAATCTCATTTTCTTCAAGGAGATAATACTCCTTGGTATACTCAAGGATTGCAGGTACGTCGGAGGCGATGAAGTTTTCGTCCTCGCCGAGTCCCACAATAAGAGGACTGTCCTTTCTTACAGCGTAAATCCTGCCCGGAAGGTCTTTGAAAATTATACCCAAAGCATATGAGCCGCTTACCATGCTGAGAGTTTTTTGAATTGTTTCGATAGGGTTACCGTTATAATTATAGTTTAAGAGCTGTGCAAGTACCTCTGTATCGGTCTCGCTTTTGAACTCAACACCGAACTGTGAAAGA
>JBJESI010000081.1:0-11383 GCA_051882715.1 Oscillospiraceae bacterium | reverse complement strand
AAAAATTTCCGGATCCGCCTTGAACATAACGGTTGTGCCTGTTCTTGTGGTTTCGCCGATTATTTTTAAAGGCTCCTTGTAGCTTCCTCTTTCAAAACGTTGAAAGTGAATATTCTTTCCGTCAAAAATTGTAAGCTCAAGCCACTCGGAAAGGGCGTTTACAACCGAGGCGCCGACTCCGTGAAGTCCGCCCGCAACCTTGTATCCGCCGCCGCCGAACTTTCCGCCTGCATGGAGAATTGTATAAACAACGGTAGCTGCACTTATGCCCTCCTTCGGGTGAATACCGGTTGGGATTCCTCGGCCGTTATCCGAAACGCATATTACGTCTCCCTTTAAAATCTGAACCTTTATCTCGTCACAGTATCCTGCAAGAGCCTCGTCGATTGAGTTATCCACAATCTCGTAAACAAGATGATGAAGACCTCTGACGCCGGAAGAGCCGATATACATACCCGGACGCTTTCTTACTGCCTCCAGCCCCTCAAGAACCTGTATTTGATTTTCGTCGTAATTGTTCTGAATTTTGTTGTTTTCCAATTTTAAACCTCCGATATTCTGAAGCTTTTCATTCTTTTTTTCAGAGTCTGCGGTGCAATCTGAGAAATATAAAGCTTGTTTTTCCCTTTTTCTCTGCAAAGTATAAAGCTTTTGGGAAGCTGACCGGAAACGTTTATTACCTCGTAATTTCCGCTTCTTTCCGATAAAAATTCCTTTGTTATTTTGCTTACGGTAGTTTTATCTATATCAAATATTCCGATTATGTCTTTTTCGGTCACAACTGTTTCGTTTCCCAAATGAAGATACATTTTATTGCCTTTCGGTAAGACGGCCGTTTTCCATAAAGAAAACCTTTCCGCCTTTTAACTGTTTTATGTTGTTTATATCGCAGCAGGTGAGAATTGTCTGCATATTGCTGATATTATTAAGCAAAAAAGACTGCCGTTTAAGGTCAAGCTCGCTTAAAACATCGTCAAGCAGCATCACGGGAGCTTCGTCAAAGGCATATTCGAGAATATATGCCTCGGAAAGCTTCAGCGCAATAACAGCGCTTCTCTGCTGTCCCTGCGAGCCGTAAATTTTTAAGGGCTTTCCGTCTATTTTAAGAACAAGATCGTCACGGTGAAAGCCGTTTAAGGTGTACCCGAGCTTTATATCAGTTTTTATCATGCTCTGCTGACGGGACAAATAATAATCCACAAGCTCCGTGCCGTACTCTAACTCCCTGCCGTATCGGGAAAAAATCGGCGAGCTGTACTCTATTTCAAGAGCTTCGCCGCCGGACAGCCCTTTGTAATACTCCGAGCAGGCAATTTTAAGCTTTTTAATATAATCAAGCCGCATCACCGTCAGATAAGAGCCTGCCCTTGCAAGCTGAATATCCCACGGGAAAAGAGCCTCTTTTATATTTTCGTAATCCCTGTAATTTTTAATTATATTGTTTCTCTGCAAAAGAGCCTTGTTGTAGCCTCTGAGAGTTTTAAGATAATTAGGTCTTATCTGAGAAACTGCAATATCGAGAAATTTTCTTCTCAGCTCCGGATTTCCTTTTACAAAATTAAGATATTCGGGAGAAAACACAACGCATTTGAAATTTCCGAAAAGCTCGGAGGGAGTTTTACACTCTACTCCGTTTAAAATAATTTTTCTTTCACTTTTTCCCGAAATTCCGAAAACAAGCTCCGCATTTTTACTGCGCCTTGCGGTTTCAAAGGAAAAATCAAGCTTGCAGTTTTTTTCGCCGAAAGTAATAAATTCCTTTTCTTTTGCTCCCCGAAAGCTCTTCATTCCGCTGAAAAGATAAACAGCTTCAAGAAGATTTGTCTTTCCCTGTGCGTTGTTTCCGTAAATAACATTCATTTTCTCGCAGGGGGAAAAGGAAACGTCCCTTAAATTTCTGAAATCCTTTGCAGTAAGATTTTTTACAATCATCTGTTTTTGACGCGAAGGGCAATTTCGCCGTCTATAACAGCCAAATCCCCGTCTCTTAATTTTTTTCCTCTCATAAGGCACTGCTCGCCGTTTACGGTGACAACGCCCTCTTCGATAATTTCTTTTGCGTGACCGCCTGTTTCGGCAATTCCCGAAAATTTAAGAAGCTGGTCAAGCTTTATGAAATCCGTATTTATTTCAACAATATTTTCCTTCATATCAAAGCCTCATGGGAAGAACAAGGAACAGAAAATCCTCGCCCTCCAGCGGAACAATCTTCATAGGCGAAAGAGGTCCGGATATTTTAAGAAGAACCTCGTCAGTTTCACTCGCCTTAAGAGCGTCCGTCAGATATTTGTTGTTAAAGCCTATTTCAAGCGGAGTGCCGCTTATCTTGACAGGAATACAGTCGTAAATCTTACCAAGCGCCGTTATACATGAAATATTAAGCTTATCGTCTGCAAAATTGCATCTTACCGGAGTTATGGTATTTTCGTTTATAAGAAGCGATGTTCTGTCAAGACTGTTTATAAACGCTCTTGTTGAAATTTTAACCTGAGTTGTCGCTTCCTTTGAAAGGCTTGAGGAATAATCAAGAAAATCCCCCTCAAGAAGTCTTGAAATAACGGTATAATCGTTTATTTTAAAGATAATATGCTTTTTGCCGATACTTATAACAGCCTCAAGCTCGCTGTCATCGGAAAGGAGTCTTGAAATTTCACCTAATGTCTTTGACGGAACAACAAAGCTGTAATTGCTGTCAGCCTCAATTTTCTGCTTTCTTATGGCAAGACGGTAGCCGTCAAGAGCGCTTACTGTCAAAAGTCCTTCATTGATGTCGAACTTTGCGCCGTTTAATACAGGTCTGTTCTCGTCGGTTGAGGCTGCGAAAACAGTCTGATTTATAAGGCTTTTTAAGACGGGATGGGAAATTTTAATGCTTTCGTAATCGTAAAGCTCGGGAAGCTCGGGAAATTCGGAGGGGTCTGTTCCGATAATTGTATATAAAACCTCGCTTCCGTTGATTTCGGTAAGAAAACGGTCGTTTGAAGAAAGCATAATGTCACCATCGGGCATTTTCCTTAAAATCTCGCCCAGAAGCCTTGCGTTTAAAACAATTTCTCCGTCCTCGTCGCCCTTAACCTGGATATTTGTGCGGATACCGATTTCAAGATTAAAGCCCGTAAGCAGGAGATTATTTCCGTTAAGCTTCATCAGCACGCCTTCTATGGCTTTAAGCGTGGATTTTGCAACGGTTGCTTTTGATACGGCAGATACCGCCTGAGTTATACTTTGCTTATCACAGTAAAAACGCATATCTTTTCCTTTCTTTTTTTCAACATTAAAAAATGAAGAAAAAATAAAAAATGAATATCAAAAAAATCAATAACAATAAAATAATATAATTTATGTAGTAGTTAATAGTAGAGAGTGTCTAATTGTTGAAAACATCCTTATTATTTTTATTCAAGGGAAAAACTCATCAACAAAAAAATTTACAGTGAAACCGCCGGTTTGTTGAAACGTTTAAACATAAATAAATTTAAACAACGGCGTTTAAAAATGTTAAGTTGATGTTTAATAAAATGTTGAAAACGGCGTCTAATATGTTGAAAGACGGATTTTCCTTTAAAACAGGCATTTCGCAGTGTTTTTTGACAAGCATTAGTCAAAATTTTCAACATTTAGTTGTCTTTGATGTTTTTAATAATATCCTCAACCTTTTCACGGGTTTCCACATCGTTTTTCATCATTTTTTCAGCCTGACTTATGGAATAAATAACCGTAGAATGATTTCTTCCTCCGATTTTATTTCCGATTTCTTCAAGGCGCATTGAGGTAACCTGCTTCATTACATACATGGATACCTGCCTTGCAGCGGAAATACGGGAGGAGCTCTTTTTAGAGCATATTTCTTCAACCGTTACATCGTATGTACGGGAAACCTCGTTTAAAATTCTGTCAACGGTGACAGGTAAAGGCTCGTTGTCGTTTAAAATATCGTTGATAACATTCTGAGCCATGGATACCGACGGAGATGTTCCGGCAAGGAGCTTCAAAGCCTTAAGCTTTTTAACGGCGCCTTCAAGCTGACGGATATTCTTTTTAAGCTTGTTTGCAATAAACTGAGCGACATCGTCGGGAATAGCTATGTTTAAAAGCTGAGCTTTTCTTCTTATGATAGCTATTCTTGTTTCAAAATCCGGGTAAGTAATATCGGTTATAAGTCCGCTTTCAAACCTGTTTCTGAGCCTGTCCTCCAAGGTTTTTATATCTTTGGGAGGTCTGTCCGAAGCCAGAACAATCTGCTTTTGCTCCTGATGAAGCGCTTCAAAGGTATGGAAAAATTCCTCCTGCATTCTGTCCTTTCCGGAAAGGAACTGAATATCGTCTACAAGCAGTACGTCTGCGCTTCTGTATTTGTCACGGAACTTGTCCATGGAGGAATTTTCGATTGAAACGTAAAACTCGTTCATGAAGGTTTCGCCGTTTGTGTATACGATTTTTTTCTGGGGATAGTTTCTCTTTATCTCGTACTCGATTGCGTGGAGAAGGTGGGTTTTTCCCAGTCCCGACGGGCCGTAGATAAAAAGAGGGTTATAATCCTTGTTTTCAGCTTTTGTTACCGCCCTGCAGGCAGCGTATGCAAAATTGTTTGAGCTCCCCACAATAAAGGTGTCAAAGGTATAATCGTATTCGGCGCCTGCGTAGCTTCTTTTAAGCTCCTCGTTTTTAAGGGGATCCTGATTTATTTTGGGAAGAGGAGCCGGCTCCACCGCGGGAAGAACGTCCTCATCCTCTTCGCAGACGATAACAACCTCCACGTCAAAGCCCATGATAACCTTGAAGCCTTCTTCAAGAACGGGAGTGTAGTTTTTTGCGACAACATCCTTCATAAAAGAATTTTTGGTAAAAAGATATGCCTTGTTATCCTCGTATTTAAGAGGTTCGAGAGGTTGAATCCATAAATTATAGTTGATATCAGAAGTGTTTTTTTCACAGTATTCTTTAACTCGTGAAAAAACATCCATGAAAGACAGCATGTAAAAAATCCTTTCCGAATAACACGTACATATATTAAAGTCACGTACGTATTATATTATAATAAATTATTAAACAAATTTCAAGGCAAAACGCTTAAAATAATTGTTTTTTTGAAAAAAAAATTACAAATCCCTTGACAAGCCCCGTAAGAATAATATATAATAACATTCTGTAAGACTCTAAAATTGCAATAATATGTTTTATTGTTATAATAATATTCTCGAGGGGGGTTAAATTCATGAAAAGAACTTATCAGCCTAAAAAGCTTCATAGAAAGAAAGAACACGGTTTTATGAAAAGAATGGCTACTAAGAACGGCCGCAAGGTACTTGCCAGAAGACGTGCAAAGGGCAGAGCAAGACTCACATACTGATTTTTGCATATAATTTTCGTCAGCGGATGGAATTCTGTCCTTGACTATACTTATTTCAGAGAAGCTGACCACAAATTTTTTTGTGGTCTTTCTTTTTAAAAAAGCGAAGGTGTTTTATGCAGGAGTATGAAGTTTTAAAGGATAACAGGGATTTTGTCCGTCTTTATAAACGGGGTAAGTGTATTTTAACACCTTCTTTCGCACTTTATTACGGTAAAAACCGTGCCGGGAAGCTGAGAATCGGAATAACGGCGGGTAAAAAGCTCGGAAGCGCCGTAAAGCGCAACCGTGCAAAGCGGGTAATAAGGGAAGCGGTCAGGAAAAACACGGGACTTTTCACGTGTGCCGCAGACGTGGTTATTGTTGCACGGTTTCGTGCAACCTATTTGAAATCTTTTAAAATAGAAGAAAATTTAAAAACAGCTCTTCAGGGCGTTTTTACAGAAGAATAAGTATGAAATACGCTTTAATTTGGCTTATAAAGCTCTATCAAAAGCTTGTTTCTCCATTAAAGGGACAGGCTTCATGCAGGTTCAGACCGTCCTGCTCGAACTACGCCGTTACGGCTGTCAGCCGCTTCGGTGCATTAAGAGGAGGAGCTCTTGCTCTGTGGCGTATTTTAAGATGCAATCCTTTTTCGGCGGGCGGATTTGA
This sequence comes from Oscillospiraceae bacterium, assembly GCA_051882715.1. Taxonomy (GTDB): domain Bacteria; phylum Bacillota; class Clostridia; order Oscillospirales; family Ruminococcaceae; genus JBJESI01. The sequence continues at coordinate 5,379 of JBJESI010000081.1, read as the reverse complement.
CCCGGTTCCCGAAAAATTCACCTTTAAAAGCAGAACAAAAAAGAATTCGGAGGATTAAATGACTTTTATTTACAGTCTTTTGGGCATACCCTTCGGCTATGTCATGTGGGCAATTTATCAGATTATCCCAAGCTACGGCGTGTCGATTATTCTTTTCACCTTGTTTACAAAGCTTATCTTAATTCCTATTTCTGTAAAACAACAGAAAAACAGTGCAAAAACCGCACTGTTAGGACCTAAGCTTGAAAAAATAAAAAAACAGTACGGCAAAAATCAGCAAAGATATCAGGAAGAGGTTCAGAAGCTCTATGAGCGTGAGGGCGCAAATCCCATGGCGGGCTGCTTCCCCATGATTATTCAGTTTTTGATTTTGTTCGGAATTTACGACGTGGTTTGTAAGCCTTTAAAGCATATTCTTCACCTTTCAAACGACATTATCGTGAAATTTACCGATATCGTAAACACTGCCGCAAAAGCCGCAAACGGCGGAAAAGACCTTTTTTCAAGCGGAAGCCTTCAGTCTCAGATTCACGCTTTTAACTATTATAAGGCGCATACCGGGGATTTCGGCGACCTTGCTTCTCAAATCGGTCAGGAGGCTGTTGATAAATTAAACGGATTTTCACTTAATTTTCTCGGAATAAATCTCGGCGAAACACCTTCTTTGGCGTTTAATATGCTGCTTTTAATACCTATTCTTTCCGGTGTTACGGCGCTTATTTCCAGCATTGTTTCGACAAAAATCAATGAGAAAAACAACCCCGCAATGCAGGGAAATACAACGATGAAATCCATGGCTCTTATTATGCCGATTTTCTCGGCATGGATTGCTTTTTCCGTACCTGCCGGCGTTGGTTTTTACTGGGCAGTTTCAAACGTTTTTGTTATAATTCAGACGATTGTTCTTGCAAAAATGTATACTCCGGAAAAGCTTAAGGCTTACGCCGAGGCTGAGGCTGAAAAAAGAAGGCAGTCGAGAGGCGTTTACACCTCCACAGCCGAGGTAGTGGACGAGGAAACAGGCGAAATAAAAGAAGTAACCGAAACAAAACAGCTTTCCGACAGTGAAAAAATTGCTCTTGCAAGAAAGAGAATGGAAGAAAAATACGGCGAATAAAAGCTGTGTGCAAATGGAAGGGACCTTTAAAAATGGAAAAGATTTTTACAGCAAAAACTCTTGACGACGCGATTGCTCTTGCAGCTGCGGAGTTTAACACGGAAAAAGAAAAATTAAATATCGAAGTTCTTGAGGAGCCTAAAAAAGGACTTTTCGGCATGAAGGGCGAGGCTAAAATAAAAGTTTCCTACGAGCCTTCAAAGCTTGACAAAGCGGTAAACTATGTGCGTGGAGTCCTCACAAAAATGGGCGTTGCAATTGTTGATATTAAGGTTACCGAAAACGACGACGGCGTTCTTCTCGATATAGTAACCGAGGGAGACGGAGACGGAATTGTTATCGGCAGACGGGGCGAAAATCTCGACGCGCTTCAGTATCTGACATCTCTTGTCTGCAACAAGGGTGCGGACGAATATTACAGAATTACTCTTGACAGCTGCGGCTACCGTGCAAAGAGAAAAGAAACTCTTGAAAAGCTTGCGGCAAGGATTGCAAGAAATGTTTCAAAAACTGGAAGATCCTCGGCTCTTGAGCCTATGAATCCTTATGAAAGAAGAATAATCCATTCGGTTATCGCCGAAATCGACGGCGTAGAATCACATTCCACAGGCGAGGAGCCTTACCGCAAGGTAATAATAACCTCGACAAACAAAAAGCCTTACAGAGGAAAGGGTCAAAAGCCCCGCCGTCAGCCGAAGTCGGACGGATTTATGACCTCCTTTGAAAAAGAATACAAGCGTCAGCAGGCGGCGGCTCCCGCACCCACCGATGAAATTTCGGTTGATTTGGGAAATGATGATGTTCCGCTTTACGGAAAAATCGAATTTTAATTAAGGTTTGAACGGCTTATTCTTAGGCCGTTCAGCGTGTTTTAAGGAGTTTTTATGGAAACTGTTGCGGCTATTTCAACGCCCGTTGCGGCGGGAGGAATTTCTGTTATAAGAATTTCCGGGGACGGCGCAATAAAAACGGCGAAAAAGGTTTTTTCTCCTGCAAACAAGGATAAAGACATAGAAAAAATGAAGGGCTATACGGCGTGCTACGGCAAGGTTTACAACGGTGAAAACGAGCTTGACGACGGTGTTCTTCTTATTTTCAGAGCGCCGCACAGCTATACCGGCGAGGACGTTGCGGAAATTTCCGTACACGGCGGAATATATACATCAAGAGAGGTTTTGCGGGCTGTTCTTGAAAACGGCGCAAGGCCTGCCGAGGCGGGAGAATTTACAAAAAGAGCTTTTTTAAACGGCAAGCTTTCCCTTACTCAGGCAGAAGCGGTTATTGATATAATCGAGGCAAACGGAAAACAGCTTCACCGTGCCGCAATTTCCGCCCGCGACGGGGAGCTTCACGGAAAAATCGAGGAAGCTTGTGAAAAAATTGTTTCCGTATGCGCTGATATTTCCGCATGGATTGATTATCCCGAGGAGGATTTGCCCGAGCTAAAGGAAGACGTTCTCTTAAAAAAGCTTTCGGGAGTAAGGGATGAGCTTAATTCCCTTGTTTCGGGGTACGATACGGGCAGAATGTTAAGAGAGGGTATTTCCACCGCCATTGTAGGCAAGCCTAATGCAGGAAAATCGACTCTTATGAATTTGCTTGCAAGGGCGGACAAGAGCATTGTTACGGATATTGCGGGAACAACAAGGGATATTATTGAGGAAAAGGTGCGCCTTGACGGGGATATAATTCTCTGCCTTGCGGATACTGCGGGAATAAGGGAAACCTCGGACGAAATCGAGGAAATGGGCGTTATTCTTGCCAGAAAAAAAATAAAGGAATCGGACATTGTTCTTGCGGTATTCGACCTTTCAAAGCCCCTCTCGGCGGAGGATGAAGAAATCATAGCCTCTCTTTCCGACTCGAATACCGTTGCGGTTCTTAACAAAAGCGATGAAGAAAAAGCGCTTTGCGAGGATATAATTAAAAATAAATTTTCCGATACCGTTACTGTTTCGGCTAAAAACGGAGATGGAGCAGAGGAGCTTTGCGCCGCTGTTCGCAGGAAAATAAAAAAGACGGGCGTTGATTTATCTGCCCCCCTGCTTGTAAATGAAAGGCAGAGAACCTGTCTTATCAGTGCCTTGAACGGAATTGACGGAGCAATAAAAGCTCTGAATACGGGGATAACTCTCGACGCTGTGGGAGCAATGCTTGACGAGGCGGCAAACGAGCTTCTTATTCTTTCGGGAAAAAAGGCGACGGACAGCGTTGTTGCCGAGGTATTCAGCAGATTTTGCGTAGGAAAATAAATTCAATAAATAAAAAAGGAGTTTTTTAAATGGAAAGGAATATCGTTATTACTGCGGATTCGACCTGTGATATCGGAAAGGAGCTTGCCGAAAAATACGGGGTTGTTCTTATACCGCTTTATGCCGTTTGCGGCGACAAGGCTTACAGTGACGGCGTGGATATTACCCCTGAGGATATTTACAAATATGTTGAGGAATCGGGAAATCTTCCGAAAACCTCGGCTGTTCCCGTAGGCGGCTATGAGGAAAAATTCCGTGAGATTGTCGAAAAAGGAAACGACATTGTCCATATTTCCATTTCAAACGGCTTTTCTTCCTCCTACAATAACGCAAGGCTTGCCGCTGAGTCGGTAGGTCATGTTGAGGTAGTGGATTCCCTTAATCTTTCAACCGGCAGCGCTCACTGCGTAATTATTGCCGCAGAGCTTGCAAAAGAGGGGCTGGGAATCAGGGAAATCAAGGAAAGGCTTGACCTTTTGACAGACAAGGTTGACGCAAGCTTTATTCTTGATAATCTTTCTTATCTCAGAATGGGTGGAAGATGCTCGTCCGTTGCTGTTTTGGGGGCAAATCTTTTAAAGCTTAAGCCCTGCATTGAGGTTATCGACGGAAAAATGGAGGTAGGAAAAAAGTACAGAGGAAGCTTTGAAAGCTGTCTTAAAAATTATATCAAGGACCGTCTTGAAGGCAATCAGGACGATATTGACACAAAAAGAATTTTCGTTACTCATACAAAATGCGACCCGGCTATACCCGAGCTTGCAAAACAGGAAATTGCAAAATATATAAATTTTGATGAAATTATCGAAACCGAGGCAGGATGCACCATCAACTGCCATTGCGGCCCCAATACAATCGGAATTTTGTACATGAGAAAGTCGAAAAAGACAAAGTAAAATGACGGTATCGGTTTTTGATTATCTCCCGGAGGAAGCAAGCGTAATAAGGGATACGGTTTTTATAAAAGAACAGGGCTTTGAGTCCGAGTTTGACGACATTGATTTAACCGCAAGCCACCTTGTCGCTTATGACAACGGCATTCCCATAGGCACTTGCCGTGTTTTTTCGGACGGTCAGCGCTTTGTTTTGGGCAGACTCGCTGTTTTAAAGGAATACCGAGGTAAAAAAGCAGGCGCGTTTTTATTATCAGCCGCCGAAAGACTTGTTGCGGAAAAAGGCGGAAAAGAGCTTTTTCTCCATGCGCAGACGAGGGTAAGAGCATTTTATGAAAAGCAGGGCTTTGAGGCTTTCGGGGAGATTGATTTTGATGAAGACTGCCCTCATATTTGGATGAAAAAAGCGGTGAAGCAATGAAATTATTATTTAAACAAAGAATGTTTTCGTGGTTTGACAGCTATGATATTTTCGACGAAGGCGGCAAGACCGTCTACACGGTAAAGGGTCAGTTTTCCTGGGGACACTGTCTGAAAATCTTTGATGAAAACGGCAATGAAACAGGCATGGTGAAAGAGGTTGTTTTAACCTTGCTTCCGAGGTTTGAATTGTATCTCGGCGGGCACCGTATAGGCTCTGTCAGCAAAGAATTGACCTTTTTTAAGCCGAAATACAATATCGACTTCAACGGCTGGCATATCGAGGGAGATTTTATGGAATGGGATTACAGCATATTTAACTCCTTCGGACAAAAAATTGCGGCTGTGTCTAAGAAAATTCTCAATTTGACAGATACATATATTATTGATGTGGACAGCGAAAAGGACGCTCTCTGCGCCTTGATGCTTGTTCTTGCCATCGACGCGGAAAAGTGTTCGAGAGGTTAATAATAGGGAGGATATATGGATATTATAGAAGCTATAAAAACAAGGCACAGCGTACGGCAATATACCGATAAACCCATTGATGCGGAAGCTTTGGAGGAGCTGAGGAAAGAAATAACCTCCTGCAACGAGGAAGGCGGTTTGCATATTCAGCTTGTTACAAACGAGCCGAAAGCTTTTGACAGCTTTATGGCGCATTACGGAAAATTCAGCGGCGTTACAAATTATATTG
>JBJESI010000080.1:0-2538 GCA_051882715.1 Oscillospiraceae bacterium | reverse complement strand
TATTTCGCTTATGGGCTTTCCGCCGTTAATCGCCGCCATGGATTTATCGTAAATATAAAGTATTACCTGCATCATCTTCAGCTGCTTTTCCAGGGGAACATAAGTATCGTCCTTGTGGAAAGCGTTCTGCTGGAGGAATCCGACTCTTATAAGCTTTGCCGTTTCGATTACAAGCTTCTGGTCGTCGGGAAGCACATCTGCGCCGATAAGCTTAACGATTTCCATTAGCTTATCCTCTTCGATGAGAAGCGCCGCAATTCTTTGGCGGCATTCAAGAAATTCCGGACCGACATTTTCATTGTAGTATTCGCTTAAATCGTCTACATATTCGCTGTAGCTGGTCATCCAGTTGATTGCAGGGTAATGTCTTGCGTAGGCAAGCGCCTTGTCAAGCGCAAGGAAGCATCTTACAAAACGCTTTGTGTTTTGCGTTACAGGCTCAGAGAAGTCCGAACCCTGAGGGGATACCGCACCGATTATGGTGATTGAGCCCTCCTTGCCGTTTAAGGTGTTTACATAACCTGCTCTCTCGTAAAATTCCGAAAGTCTTGAGGGCAGATAAGCAGGGAAGCCTTCCTCCGCAGGCATTTCCTCAAGTCTGCCGGAGATTTCACGCAAAGCCTCCGCCCATCTTGAAGTCGAGTCCGCCATTATGGCAATATGATAGCCCATATCACGGTAGTATTCCGCAAGGGTTATTCCCGTGTAAATTGACGCTTCACGGGCGGCAACAGGCATATTGGAGGTGTTTGCGATAAGTACTGTTCTGTCCGTAAGAGCCTTGCCGGATTTCGGGTCGATAAGCTCCGAAAATTCCTCCAAAACCTGAGTCATTTCGTTGCCTCGCTCGCCGCATCCGATATAAACGATAATGTCTGCGTCGCACCATTTTGCAAGCTGATGCTGAGTCATTGTTTTGCCCGTTCCGAAGCCTCCGGGGACTGCTGCCGTTCCGCCTTTGGCGATAGGAAGGATTGTGTCAATAACTCTCTGTCCCGTAATAAGCGGAATTTTTATGGGAAGTCTTTCCTTCACCGGGCGTGGAGTCTTTATGGGCCATTTCTGGCAAAGCGTCAGCTCAAGCTCCTCGCCGCTGTCGGTTCTGATTTTTGCGACTACGTCATTTATTCTGTATTTTCCGTTTTCGGCGGCGTAGATTACTTCTCCCGAATACAATGGAGAAAGCATACATTTGTGTGTAATGAGAGGCGTTTCGGGGCAGGTTGCATAAATGCTTCCGGGCTCCAGCCTGTCGCCCGGCTTTACCGTAACCGTCACATCAAATTCCCTTTGCTCGTCAAGGGACGAAACGCTGCTGCCCTGTCCGATAAATGCGCCGTTTTCCTTTTCTATCATTTTAAGCGGTCGTTCTATACCGTCGAAAATATTTGAAAGAATTCCCGGGCCGAGGGTTACGCAAAGCTTCATTCCCGACGGGTAAACGATTTCTCCGGGCTTCAGACCGCTTGTGCTTTCGTATACCTGAATTGTGGTAAACTCCCTGTCGATTGAGATGACCTCTCCCACAAGCTTTTTCTCGCCCACATAGACCATTTCCAGCATGGAAAAATCTGTTGTGTCCTTTACCTTGATTACAGGTCCGTTAATTCCGTAAATCTTGTTTTCCAATTAGTTCACTCCCTGCGAGACGTTACTGAATATTCAGTCCGCTTTCTCTGACAAATCTTTCTTTTTCCTCTGCAACTGCGCTGTCAAAGGTTTTGTCGATAAGCTCTTTTCCGTCGGAGAGTCTTATCATAAGCCCTCCGAGCTTTATTGCCTTGCTTACCTCAACGGTGAAATTGTAATTTGTTTTAAGACCCTTTGCAGTTTCGGCATCGCTTTCTCGGACAATTATAACTGCGTCGTCCGTTACCTGCTCATCATCGGCAAGCTTTGCAAGCTGAGCTTTGTAAGCAGGAGTTTCGGTGTAGGACTCAATTTCACGGCAAACCTCATCAAAAAGCTCTTCGATAAGCCTGCTTCGGTGCATTATTACCTCTCTGCCGGCTTCGATTTCGGCTTTTGAAATATCAACCACGCTTTTCGATTTTATCCTTTTTTCATCCACCTCAAAGGTGCTTTTTGCAATAACGCCCGCCTCTGCTTTGGCGTTTTCGAGAATTTCAGACTTCTTGGCTTCGGCGTCCTCAAGGATTGCTTTTTTCTTTTTTTCCGCCTCGGCGTAAATAACACGCTCGAACTCTGAAAGCTTTTCATTATAATTTGTCATTTTTGTTCTCCTTAGGCATTGGAGGAGCGTCTGAACGCACTCCAAGGCGAGAATGTTTTTATGGATTTCGCCGTTGACTTTTTTTGCAGGATACTTGCGTATTCCGAAAAAAATCGACAAGAAAGGCGAAAAATAGACCCATTGGAGCGTTTTCGGATACGCCTCCAATGCTTAAAGCTTGATTCCCACAGCTTCACGGACATATTTTTCAATAGAACCCGTGACGTCGCCCGTAAGATGTCTGTCGGGAATTTCCACGATAAGCGGGCGGTTTACCGTCAGCTTAAAATGCGAAATTCTGTCAC
>JBJESI010000079.1:0-2553 GCA_051882715.1 Oscillospiraceae bacterium | reverse complement strand
ATTATCGTTATGCCCGAGACAATGTCTGTTGAACGCAGACAGCTCATGAAAGCCTACGGTGCAGAGCTTGTACTGACAGAAGGGGCAAAGGGAATGAAGGGTGCAATCGAAAAAGCCGGCGAGCTTGCAGAGGAAATCCCCAACAGCTTTATTCCCTCTCAGTTTACAAACCCCGCAAATCCCGAGGCGCACAGGAAAACAACAGGTCCCGAAATATATGAGGACACCGACGGCAAGGTTGATTATTTCGTTGCAGGAGTCGGCACGGGCGGAACCGTAACAGGCGTGGGAGAGTATCTTAAATCAAAAAATCCCGATATTAAGGTCGTTGCAGTAGAGCCTGCCTCCTCTGCCGTTCTTTCAACAGGCGTTGCAGGACCGCACAAAATTCAGGGCATCGGCGCAGGATTTGTCCCCGATGTGCTCAATACAAAGGTGTATGATGAAATTATCACGGTAGAAAACGAGGACGCCTTTGCAACAGGAAAGCTTATCGGCAAGAGCGAGGGAGTTTTAGTGGGAATTTCATCGGGTGCGGCTGTATGGGGAGCAATAGAGCTTGCAAAGCGCCCCGAAAATGCCGGAAAGAACATTGTCGTTCTTTTGCCTGACACCGGCGACCGTTACCTCTCCACACCGCTTTTTGCAGAGTGATATTACAGAGTAATAAAAGATGATGCAGCAGACAAAAGGGTCTGCTGCATTTTTGTTCCGCAGTTATGCTTCTTATTTGTTTACTTCGGGTTTGTCCGTTCTCCCAAGGAGATAATCCACCGAAACATCGAAATAATCGGCAATCTTAATCAGCTCAATGATTCCCGGCTCTCGCTCTCCGTTTTCATATCTGCTTATCGTGTTCTGATTTGTGTTTAAATCCATCGCCATTTTAAGCTGTGTTATGTTTCTTGCTTTACGAAGCTCTTTTATCCGCACATAAATCTCCCCTTGACACAATTATCCCATAATGGTATAATAAAAATATCCCGATTTGGTATATGCAATAAATTCTACTGTACAAACCTATTATTTGCGTTTACATCAAATGAATAATATGATACAATGAATTTCCAAAAGGAGTGGAGATATGAAAAAAGAAAATAAAGCAAGGATTTTTGCAAACAACGCCTACGCTGTTAAAACGGTTTGGGAAATAAGTAAAAAGCGTGTTTTACATACGGCGTTGTTTACTGCGGCAGGTTACTTTGAATGGCTTTTTACAAGCATATTTTTTCTTCGCTATGTAATAAACGCAATCGAAACACATGCCTCATTCCGGAGCATTATGCTTTTTATAGGCATTTGCTTTGCCGTATTCGGTTCTCTTGCGCTTTACACCTCATATATGGAATCTGTTCTTATACCCTATACAGACAGCCTTATTTATAGAAAACTGTACAGCAAGCTTTACGCAAAGGCAAGGAATGTTGAGCTAAGATGCTTTGAGGACGCAGAGTTCTACAACAAATACACAATGGCTCTGGACGGGGCAGCCCCTAAGATGACTAAGGCGGTCGATTGCTTTTTTAAGGTTCTCTTCGGAACAGCGGCTGCGGCCTTTGCGTTTTGGTCAATGTTTTCCATTGACCCCTGGTCGGTGCTGTTTGTAATATCCCCGATAATCGGAAATTTCGTCTTCGGAGGACTTATGAACAAAATTTGGGGCGGAAGATATGTCGATTCGGTGAAAATAACCGCAAAGCGGAATATGTAAACAGGGTTATGTATCTTGCGGAATTTGCCAAGGAAATACGCTATTCTAATATACATCAGCTTATGATGAGGCGTTATGACGAGTCCGTTAAAGGTAATCAGGCGGTTGCCGACAAATACGGAAAAAAGGCTACGCTCTACACATGGGCGCAGAATGTCACTACCTTCGCACTTGTTTTTGAAGGGATTATGATTTATGCGGCCTACCGCACCATCGTTTCCAAAACAATGAGCCTTGCAGAGCTTGCAATTATGTTCACAGCTATGTCTACATCGTCATGGATTTTAATCGGTATGTTCAACGATATAGTCGAGGCTCTTAAAAACGGACAGTTCCTTGAATACTTCCGTGCATTTATGGAATACAAGGAAAAAATCCCCGAAAATCAGGACGGAATTATCCCCGACAGCAAGGTAAGAAGCATAGAGTTTAAAAACGTTTTCTTTGGATACACAGGCGGAAACGATGTAATCAGAAACCTCTCCTTTTGCATAGAGGGAGACAGCGTTGTAGCTCTTGTAGGTCATAACGGAGCCGGAAAATCCACAATAATAAAGCTTTTGCTGAGACTATACGACCCGACAGACGGCGAAATTCTTGTTAACGGCATAAACATAAAGCGCTATAACTTAACAGCCTACCGCAAGCTGTTTGCGGCGGCGTTTCAGGATTATAAAATAATGTCGATCAGCATCAGGGACAATGTCCTGATGGGAGCAAAATACGAAAACAGCAGCGCAATAGTGGAAAACGCTCTCAAAAAAGCGGGAGTATGGGATAAGGTCGCCTCTCTTCCCCAAGGTATTCAAACCGTAATGACAAAGGAGTTTGACGCAAACGGC
>JBJESI010000078.1:0-2570 GCA_051882715.1 Oscillospiraceae bacterium | reverse complement strand
CTTCTGAAACAGCTCAGACCTCTCAAACCGCAAACTATTGGTCTTTGGGACTTTCGCTGGTTTTAATGATAGTTGTATTTTACTTTTTCCTTATAAGACCTCAGAAAAAACGTGAAAAAGAAACCCAGAAAATGCAAAGCGAGCTTCAGGTCGGCGACGAAATCGTTACCACAAGCGGAATTGTCGGAATTATAGTAAGCATCAAGGAAGACACGGTTTTGCTTGAAACAGGAAACGACAGAAGCAAAATAAGAATTAAGCGCTGGGCAATACAGTCAAACGAAACCATTCATGAATAATTAAAAAAATCTCCGCATATCTTCAATCAGAAGATGTGCGGAGGTGTTTTTTTGCGTAAAAAGAGAAAAGCGATTAACATTAAGCTGACAGTGCTCTTTTCGGAGCTGCTCGGGCTTTCCGTTTCTTTGACGGTGCTGTTTTTGGTATCTGCTGTTGCGGCGAAAATCGGATTTACCGAAGAATTCACAGGCCCGCTGTCCACCACGGCGCTTCTTGTGGGGAATTTTATGGCGGGAGTCAGCTGCGGCTACAAAACGAGGAAAAACGGACTTCTGTGCGGTCTGTACTGCGGAGCGGCAACAGCCGCCGTTTGCCTTGTCGGGAGCATATTTTTCGGCACGCTTCTACATATCAGATTCTTAAAGCTTTTTCTCGTTCTTGCTTTTTCATCTTTAGGGGGAACGGTAGGTGTAAATATCAAAAAAACAGAATACTGAAAAATTTTTACTCCCTTTAAGATAAAATTAAGAATGTGCGGCTATAATAAAGCCGTAAGATATCCCCCGCCGCAAGGCGGCGGGTTCCATTTCAGTCTTTCGGCGGGGGTTATAATCCCCCACCGAAATACTGAGGAGCTAAAGCTCCCTGCGGCGATTGCGATCGTCGCAGCCTGATTAAGCGAGCTTATCAGGCTTTGCTTCGATTTAAATACAAATGAAATCTAAAGAAAGAGGTAAATCGCTATGGAAGGAAATTTCTATAATAATGATTTTAATAACGGCAGGGATAACCATGAACCTTATAGCGGCGAACCGATAGAAACATCAGCAAGGGAAACTGAGGTTGAATTTCCGGAATACTCCGTAAAGAAGGAAAAGAAGTCTAAAAAATCCGGAGGCCTTATTCTTGCGGGAATAATTTCCTGCGTGCTTGTGGTATCGCTTGTAGGCTTCGGAAGCTATACCGTGCTTGAGATTTACGACAGGAACAATTCAGGCGGCGTGCAAAGCTCCGCAAGCAGCGCAAACTCATCTTCGTCGAAAACAGAGGTAACGCTTAATATAACAAACAAGCCCGTTAGCAACACCACCGATCTTACTGCGGACGAATCGGGAAGATATACGGCGGAGCAGATAGCGACGCTTGTTAAGCCCTCGGTAGTCGGAGTTGTAACGTATTCTCAGTCCTCAATGTTTTCGCAAATCGGAGAAGGTTCGGGAATAGTTATGACAGAGGACGGTTATATTATAACCAACGCTCATGTTATCGAAGGTGCTTCCTCCGTAATGGTTGTTATGAGCGATGAAAAAGAGTATAAGGCAACTGTAATCGGCTCTGATGAAAAGACCGACCTTGCGGTAATCAAGATTGACGCCACAGGGCTTACGGCGGCAACCTTCGGATATTCCTCCGAAACCAATGTGGGCGAAGAGGTTATAGCAATCGGAAATCCGGCAGGGCTTTCAGGCTCCGTAACAAAGGGAATAGTGTCCGAGCTTAACCGTGAGGTATCCTCGGGCGGACTTAACGCCATTCAGACGGACGCGGCAATTAACCCGGGAAATTCAGGCGGACCTCTTGTAAATATGTACGGACAGGTAATCGGAATTAACTCTTCAAAGTATGTGGGAACGGACTATGAGGGAATAGGCTTTGCGATTTCCATTGACGAGGCCATGCCTGTTGTGGAGGAACTTATTTCTCACGGATATGTTCAGGGCAGACCGATGATAGGTATTTCATATACGCTTCTTTCTGAAACAACCGCCGCAATGAACGGCGTGGTTCCGGGACTTTTCGTTCAGGAAATAGACGAAAACACCTATGCGGCCAACAGCGGACTTCAGATTTATGATATAATTACCGAAATCGACGGAAAGGCGGTTACTTCATCCGATGCGGTGAGCGAAGCGCTTTCCGGCAAAAAACCCGGCGATACAGTAGCTCTTACGGTTTACAGATACAATTATTACAACGGAAGCAGCGGTGAAAAAATAACAATAAGCGTTCAGCTTTCGGAGGACAAGGGAGAGCTTAACACCTCATCGCAAAGCCAAAGCGGCGGCCGCTCAAACGGTAATTCAAACTCTTACGCATATTAAACAGCCACCTCCTTTTACCCTTAAACATAAATTTAAAAGCAGGAAATCCGATGCATTATGCATCGGATTTCCTGCTTTTTTTGCCGAGAAAGCGTTCTGATTTATTTAAGCCTAACGCTTACCTCTCCCGAAGAAAGCGCAGCCGTTTCGTTTTCCGAAAGCTTTACTGCAAGAGAATAATCCTCGTTTATGCCTGTTACCTTGCCCTCACAGCTTTCGCCCTTGTAG
>JBJESI010000077.1:0-2578 GCA_051882715.1 Oscillospiraceae bacterium | reverse complement strand
ATAGACTCTTACGGGGACATAATTTTTTGTGTAGCCGCAGTAATATGAGTCGTCCTTGTACCTCTCGATAAGTACCGAGGATTTTTGCCCGATTTGTGCGGTGAGATAATCGCTTTGTGCCTTGTCTGCGGCACTTTGCATAAGCTTGGCACGGGCGCTTTTTATCTCGGCGGGAATCCTGTCGGGATATTTTTCAGCCGCCGTACCTTTCCGTACGGAATAGGGAAATACATGCACCTTTGAAAATCCGGCATTCTTCACAAATTCAAGACTTTTTTCAAACTCCTCGTCCGTTTCTCCGGAAAAGCCTACCATGACGTCCGTGGTAATCGCAGGGTTATCAAATACCGAGTTGATGTTCTCGATGATTTTCATGTATTCACTGCTGTTGTAGTGCCTGTTCATGCGCTTCAGCGTTTCATCGCAGCCGCTTTGCAGAGAAATATGAAACTGCGGACAGAATTTATCAAACGAAGCGAAGCGTTTCAAATCCTCTTCATAAAGCATTTCAGGCTCAAATGACCCCAGCCGAACACGCTCGATACCGTCTGTCAGACAGGCAGCTTCAACTGCGTCAGCAAGGCGCTTTCCTATATCCTGACCGTAGCAAGCAAGGTTTATTCCAACAAGTACGACCTCTTTGTAGCCGTTTTCGGCGATTTTTTTCAGTTCGGCTTTTAAGTCGTCAGTATTTTTTGAGCGCACTCTTCCTCTTGCATAGGGAATAATGCAATAGCTGCAAAATCTGTCACAGCCGTCCTCGATTTTTACAAAGGCACGGGTCTTTTCATAGAAACAATCGTTTTCCGATTTTTCAAAAGCTTCGCCTTTTTCGTGGGGCAAAACCGAAAAAATTCTTTCCTTTTCCGCAATATATTTTAAAACAAGCTCAGGGATTTTTGATTTGTTTTTCGTGCCGGTGATTATATCAGCTTCACTTATTTCTTTTGCTTTTTCAGGGAATGCCTGCGAAAAACAGCCCGTCAGGACAACCACGGAATCAGGATTCATTTTTTTAAAGTGACGAACCTGCTGTCTGCTTTTTTTATCGCTCATGGCGGTAACCGAGCATGAATTTACCACATAGACATCTGCTGTTTCGTCGGGATTTACCGTCTCAAAGCCGTTTTTTATAAATTCAGAGCGTATAACCTCTGTTTCATATTGATTAACTTTACAGCCGAGGGTATAGAATGCAGCTTTCATTATTACTCCTCCAAAGCTTAAATTTTGTAAAGATATTATAATATATTCATTAAAAATTTGCAATTACTATTGACTAAAATGAAAAAAATGTTTATATTAAATGTGAGGAGTGATGAAAATGATTAAAAAGACAATTAAACTCGAAACAATCAACGATGTTAAACGCTTTGTAAACACAGTTTCAAAGTACGACTTTGATGTTGATTTGGTATCAGGCAGATATGCTGTTGACGCAAAGTCAATTATGGGTATTTTCAGCCTTGATCTCTCCAAGGAAATTGAGATGGATATTCATGGCGAAGGCGAAGCGGTTGATAAATACCTCGCTGAAGTTTCGGATTTTCTAAGATAATTTCATACAAAACAAGTCAGGGAATAAGCGCTGTTTAGTGCTTATTCCTTTCTTTTTGGCATATTGTTTAGTTACGAGGTGATAATATGCTTAAAAGGATAATAGCATTAGCTTTGGCTGTGACGATGATTTCTCTGCCCGCTTATGCACAGGAAGAAACACAAAGCTGGGTGCTTGTTGAGAGCAGTACGGGGCAGACTGTAAAAGGGCAGAACGAAAACGAAAAAATTCCTGTCGGCTCCCTTAATAAAATAATGACACTTCTTTTATCGGCTGAGGCGATTGACGGCGGAGCTTTAAAGCTTTCCGATGAGATAAAAGCGCCGTCCAAGGTAAACGAAGCAGGAGGTGCGACTATTTGGCTTTTGCCGGGAGATAAAATGACGGCAGAGGAGCTGTTTAAGGGACTTATTATAGGCTCTGCTAATGACTGCGCCGTAACGCTTGCTTATAAAATCAGCGGAAGCGAGGAAAAGTTTGTTGAGCTTATGAACAAGAGAGCGGCGGAACTCGGAATGAACAACACTCTGTTCAAGAGGTGCGTTACGACTGACGAGGGCTATTCTACGGCTTATGACATGGCGATTGCTTCGGCAGAACTGTTAAAGCATGAGTGGCTTATACCTTATATGACAACGTGGATGAGCGATGTAAGAAACGGAGAAACAATGCTTGTGAATAACAACGAGCTTGTGCGGAAATACAACGGTATACAGGGCGTGCTTGCGGGAGCGAGCGAAAAATCCAGATTTTGCATAAGTACGGCTGCAGCGAGGGATAATAAAAGTTATATTGCGATTGCCTGCGGATACGGCGATAAGGAAAATGCTTTTGAAACCGTAAAATCTCTGTTAAACAGCGGATTTGAGGATTATAATCTGTTTTCGCCGGGTGTGAATGAGGACGATCTTCTCCCTGTACCGGTGAAAAACGGTACGGCGCCTGAAGTAGAGATAGAGCTTGACGGAACACAAAGCGTGATAATTCCGTCCGGTCAGGAGGAAAATGTGAAATATAATA
>JBJESI010000076.1:0-11657 GCA_051882715.1 Oscillospiraceae bacterium | reverse complement strand
CTTGTTAGGAATAGGCGCTTCAATTCTTACGCCTGCGGCGGCAAGATTAAGAGCGATATCGTCGGCAAGATTTGTGATTTTGCTTATTTTTACGCCTGCGGAGGGCTGTAATTCATAGCGTGTAACCGCAGGGCCTCTGTTGATGTTTATGACTCTTGTTTCCACTCCGAAGCTTTTAAGGGTGTTCACAAGATTTTCTGCGTTTGATTTAAGTTCACGCTGGATATCCGTACCCTGAGCGGATACCGCAGGGGGATTAAGCAGAGAAACAGGAGGAATTTGATACACCGCGCGGGGCTTTTCTTCGTTTTCAACCTCCTCGGTGATTTTCGCTTCCTCTTCCTTCAGATTTATCGACTCCTGCTGTTCGGGCTTTTCTTCGGCAGGGGAATCGCTTATTACATTTTTTATTATGTCCTCAATGCTTTCCTGATTGGAATCCGGGGCTTTTGCCTGAGGCTCGTCGGGAGCTTTGTCCTGCTTTTTCTTTCCGATAACCGCATTGACGATTGGGTTATCGGGAACCGCCTGTGCATTTCCCTCGGGCTGACTTGAAATATTGCTTGCGATTTCGTCAAACTTTTTTTCACGAACGGAACGCTGCCTTCTTTCTTTTTCCTCGTCAGCATCCTTGCCGAGATTTTCAAAGGCGGATTTGACCTTTTTATATATCCAAACAAAAGGTTTTGAAACGAATTTGAAAAACTGGATAAGAGTAAATCCCGAAACTATCATAAAGAGCACGAAAGCGGCGAGAATAAGTACAAACATCGAAAGGATTTTCGATTTAAAAAGCGCAAGAAGCGACCAGCCGAAAGCTGCGGAAAGAACGCCTCCCCCCTTGTAGGCTGTGCCGAGGGAATAAAGACTTGCGAATTTTTTGAAAAATCCGTCGCCCTCGGGCAGACCTGCGGCTACCTGAATAATTCCGCAGAAGATAAGTAAAAACAGAAGAGAAACCACCGTTTTTTCTGCAAGAGAGCTTCTTTTATTGGCGGAAATCATTACGGCAAAATAAATCAGGAGCGGTCCTACAAAGAAGACCGCAAGACCGAACATTCCCGAAAGAAAATGTCTTATTGCAAGCAAAAATCCGGAGCTTGTTTCAAACGGTATTGAGAATGCGGCGATAAGAATACCTAAAGCAAATATGATGATGGAAAAGGCATTGGCACGTTTTGCGTCGTATTTTGATTTTGCGCTTGCCGTCTTTTTTCTTTTAGTCTTAGCAGGCATTTGACAACCTCCGATTATGCGAATAGCTGAAGAATATTTTCAACGCCGTTTACCTTTTCGATGACTGCAATAGCTATAACCGCAATACCGAGGATAAGCGTGTAAATCGAGAAGATAATAAACTTATCGGATTTTACGAGCCACTGAACAAGCTTAATCGCAAGAAATCCCACGACTGCGGCAATGATAAAGCCGATGATATACGCAAGCCAGTTAATGTCTGCGGTTGAGGAAATCGTATCCTTAAATTCCACGGCGGCGCCTGCCAAAATCGGCGGGATACCGAGAATAAACGAGAAGCTTACAGCCGTTTCCCTTGAAAGCCCGCAGAAAAGTCCCGATGAAATCGTCGAGCCCGAACGTGAAACTCCCGGGAAAAGCGCAACGCACTGGAAAATTCCGACCGTCAGAGCGTCCTTGGCGTTCATGTCGCCTGCCGTTTTGCTTCCCTTGATGCACCTTGTTGAAAGGAAAAGGATAAGGGCGGTGTAAAGGAAGCAGAAGCCCTCAATCAGAATATCGTTATCCTCGCTGATGCCCGTGAAGAAATCTCCGAGAAATATGTAAACCGGAACGAGAGGTATGCACGCCACAATAAGCATCATAATCATTCTTCGCTGAGGATTCATCGTTTTCCATTTGAATTTACCCGTGAAAATATCCTTAATCATTACGAAAAATTCTTTAATCAACGCCCAGATAATATCCCTGAACGCAATGAACACCGCAAAAAGCGTTCCCAAATGAAGCACAACCATCAGCATGGTCGAGCTTTCGCTGTATCCGAAAAGGTGGGAAACAATCGAAATATGCCCGGAGCTTGAAATGGGCAGAAACTCGGAAAGTCCCTGAACGACAGCCTGAATAACAGTGTAAATTATTTCTTTCATATTTTTCCTCCTTAAGGCTTGAAAACCGAATCCGGCGAGAGCTTAGGGTTAAGGTAGTCATAGGGATTAGTGGAGTAAAGCCTTACGATATGTTCCTCTTTCCCTGAAACGCATGTCTCGACGATGCAGTTGTTAAGCCTGTGAAATTCGTGCTTTTGATTGCTTTCGCAATAAAAAATACTGTCAGCCTCGATTATCGTGTGAAGAATCATTTTTGTCCGCCTCCTCAATCATCTCATAAAGGGCGTCGATAGCGTCGGAGAGTCCGCCGAGCCTGTCTATAAGCCCCTCTCTCACGGCGGCTTCCCCGTCAATAACAGAGCCGATATCCATAACAAGCTCGCCGTTTTTGAGCATAAGCTCACGGAATCTTGCGTCGGTAATATTGCTGTTTTTTGTGACGAACTTGATAATTCTGTCCTGCATTTTGTCAAAGTAGGAAAGAGTCTGCGGTATTCCCAGAACAAGTCCGTTCATTCTGACGGGATGAATGGTCATGGTTGCGCTGGGAACGATAAAGGAGCGCTTTGCACAGACTGCCAAAGGAACGCCGATGGAATGACCTCCGCCCACGACTATTGAAACGGTGGGCTTTTTCATACCTGCGATAAGCTCGGCAATGGCAAGACCTGCTTCCACATCCCCGCCGACGGTGTTGAGAATTATTACAAGTCCTTTTATGGATAAATCCTGCTCTATTGCCACAAGAGCAGGAATGATATGCTCATATTTGGTTGTTTTGTTCTGCGGCGGGAGGATGAAATGTCCCTCCACCTGACCGATAATGGTAAGACAGTGAATACAGTATTTTGCGTTGGGTATTGACACCTGACCGAAATCGGCAATCTGTTCGCTTTGCCCGGCGATAACTCCCTGTTCGGAGCTTTCTCCGTCATGAGCGGGCGATGCGGTTTCGGGCGGTGTAAAGGTACTATCGGACATTTTTTGTTCCTCCGGACGATAAATTTGACATTCTGTATTTATCGTTTGGAAATATATCTGATAATATACCAAGTTAATTATACCATTTTCTGCGGATATGTCAACAAAAACACCTGTTAAATTCTTGACAAGCACTATTAAAAAGTAGTAAAATAATAACCAAGCCGCAAGATGTCCCCCGCCGCAAGGCGGCGGATTCCATTTCAGTCTTTCGGCGGTTGCAATCGTCGCAGTCTGATTAGCGAGCTTATCAGGCTTTGCTCCGATTTAAATAATTGCTTAAGAAGGGGAGAATAAGATGGGACTTACTCTTACGGAGAAGATTTTAAAAAACCATATTACAGACGGAGAGCTTATAAAAGGACAGGAAATCGGTGTCAGAATTGACCAGACATTAACTCAGGACGCTACCGGAACAATGGCGTATCTTGAGTTTGAGGCTATGGGCGTCGATCAGGTACGAACAGAAAGATCGGTTGCCTATATTGACCACAATACATTGCAAAACGGCTTTGAAAATGCAGACGACCACAGATTTATCGGCTCTGTTGCAAAAAAACACGGAATATATTATTCAAGACCCGGAAACGGAATTTGCCATCAGGTTCACCTTGAAAGATTCGGAACTCCCGGCAAGACGCTTATCGGCTCGGACAGCCACACCCCCACTGCGGGCGGTATCGGAATGCTTGCGTTCGGAGCAGGCGGACTGGATGTAGCCGTTGCAATGGGCGGAGGAGCATACTACATCACCGCACCCAAGGTTGTAAAGGTCAACCTTACGGGCAAGCTTAACGACTGGGTTTCCGCAAAGGACGTAATCCTTGAGGTTCTCAGAAGAATGAGCGTTAAGGGCGGTGTAGGCAAGGTTATCGAATACACCGGCGAGGGCGTTAAAACCCTTTCCGTTCCCGAAAGAGCTACTATCACAAATATGGGAGCGGAGCTCGGAGCAACAACCTCCGTGTTCCCCTCGGACGAGGTTACACGCAAATTCCTGAAGGCTCAGGGCAGAGAGGACGCATGGAGCGAACAGAAGGCCGACGATGACGCAGTATACGACGAAGAGCTGAATATCAACCTTTCGGAGCTTGAGCCTCTTGTTGCCTGCCCTCACAGCCCCGACAACGTAAAAACCGTTGCCGAGCTTGCGGGAATGAAAATCGACCAGAGCTGTATCGGCTCATGCACAAACTCCTCGCTTCAGGATATGCTCAAGGTTGCCCATATATTAAAAGGAAAAAAGGTTCACCCATCGGTAAGCCTTTCAATCGCTCCCGGTTCAAGACAGGTATTTACCATGCTTGCAAAGAACGGAGCTCTTGCTGACCTTATTGCGGCAGGAGCAAGAATCCTCGAATGTGCATGCGGCCCCTGTATAGGAATGGGACAGTCTCCGAATTCGGCGGGAGTATCTTTGCGTACATTCAACCGAAATTTTGAAGGACGCAGCGGCACAAAGGACGGTCAGATTTATCTTGTAAGCCCTGAGGTTGCGGCGGCGTCTGCGATAACAGGCGTTCTTACGGACCCCAGAACTCTCGGCAAAATGCCCGAATACATTATGCCCGAAAGCTTCGATATCAACGATAATCTTGTAGAGCTTCCCGAAGAGCCTGCGCTTGCGGAAAATGTTGAAATTCTCAGAGGCCCTAACATTAAGGAATTCCCCGTTGCAGAGCCTGTTGCAGATACTATCGAGGCAAGCTGTGAGCTTAAGGTAGGCGACAACATAACAACCGACCACATCATGCCCGCAGGCGCAAAAATTCTTCCTTACCGTTCAAACATCCCTTATCTTTCAAAATTCTGCTTTGCGGTTTGCGATGAAACCTTTGCAGAGCGTGCAAAGGCTGCGGGAAAGAGCATTATCGTAGGCGGCTCAAACTACGGTCAGGGCTCTTCAAGAGAGCATGCGGCGCTTGTTCCTCTTTATCTCGGAGTAAAAGCCGTAATCGCCAAGAGCTTTGCAAGAATTCACCGTTCAAACCTTATAAACGCAGGTATTCTCCCGCTTACATTTGCAAGTGAAAGCGACTATGATTCCGTTTCGCAGGGAGATGTACTTGAACTCCCCGATGTTAAAAAGCATATAGAAAACGGCGAAAAAATCAAGGTTGTCAATAAGACAACAGGCAAGGAATTTGAGGCTGACTGCGAGCTTTCCGGAAGAGCCAAGGACATTATCCTTGCAGGAGGGCTTCTCAACTACACAAAAGCTAACGTATAAATGAATGGGCGAAAGCTGCTTTCCGCCGATTCCCTTAAGCTGATTGCAATAGCCGCAATGCTTATCGACCATATTGCATGGCTTTTTGTGCCGACACAGACTGCCGCAGGACAGCTCCTGCATATGGTCGGAAGAATTACCGTTGTTGTGATGAGCTTTTCGATAGCAGAGGGATATATTCATACAAAAAATCTCGGAAGATATGCGGCAAGGCTTTTTGTCTTTGCCGTGCTTTCCGAAATACCGTATAATTTCTATAAAACAGGAACGCTGATGTACGGCGGATACAACGTGATATTCACACTTTTTCTTGCGCTTGCCGCAGTGTGGGTTTACGACACTCCCGTAATAAAAAGCAAACTTATAAAGCTTCTTGTAATTGCTTTGCTGTTATTTTTGTCGGATAAATGCGACTGGGGCTTCGTACCGATTGCTTTGGCGCCGGGCTTCTTTGCAATCAGAAAGCACGGGAAGGGCGCAGGAGCCTCTCTTGCAATGGTAGCGCTTGTCGCCTGTGTTTATCTTGCTGATATTTTTGTTGACGGAGGGTACGCCGAGTCCATACTTCGCGGGATTGACGCTCTGACAAAACTTAAGGCTTTTGTTAAGCCGAGGATAATGACGCTGGGCTTGCTTTTGGGAGGCGGACTGACTCTTTTGTATAACGGAAAGCCGGGAAAATACCGCAAACAGATGAAATGGCTGTTTTATATTTTTTATCCCTTGCACCTTGTGGCGGTAAGGGCAATATACGAATTGATTTAACAGGAGGAAGACGACATGGAAAAAATTCAGATGAAAACGCCGCTTGTCGAAATGGACGGCGACGAAATGACCAGAGTTATATGGAAGATGATAAAGGATATCCTTTTAACTCCGTATATTGATTTAAAGACAGAATACTACGACCTCGGACTTGTTCACAGAAACGAAACCGACGACAAAGTTACGTTTGACAGCGCAGAGGCTACAAAAAAATACGGCGTTGCGGTAAAATGTGCAACAATTACCCCCAACGCACAGAGAATGACCGAATACAATCTTAAAGAGATGTGGAAATCTCCTAACGGAACAATCCGTGCAATTCTCGACGGAACTGTTTTCAGGACTCCTATTCTCGTAAAAGGAATAACACCGTTTATCCCCACATGGACTCAGCCCATAACCATAGCCCGTCACGCTTACGGCGATATTTACAAGAACACGGAGCTTAAGGTCAAGGCAAACAGCAAAGCGGAGCTTGTTGTAACCGACGAAAACGGAAACGAAACAAGAGCGCTTATTCACGACTTCAAGACCGACGGTATTATTCAGGGCGTCCACAATATTGATAAGAGTATTGAAAGCTTTGCAAGAACGTGCTTTAATTATGCCCTTGATGTTAAAAAAGATATCTGGTTTGCTTCCAAGGATACCATATCCAAAACCTACGACCATAGATTTAAGGACATTTTTGCGGAGATTTACGAAAACGAATACAAGGCTGAATTTGAAAAAGCGGGAATTGAATATTTTTATACTCTCATCGACGACGCCGTTGCAAGAGTGGTACGCTCAAAGGGCGGTTATATCTGGGCGTGCAAGAACTATGACGGAGATGTTATGAGCGACATGGTTGCCACCGCTTACGGCAGTCTCGGTCTTATGACCTCGGTGCTTGTATCCCCCGACGGAGCTTACGAGTATGAAGCGGCTCACGGAACAGTAACAAGACATTATTACAAATACTTAAAGGGAGAAACAACCTCCACAAACTCAATGGCAACAATTTTTGCATGGACGGGCGCACTGAGAAAGCGCGGAGAGCTTGACGGAATACAGGAGCTCTGCGACTTTGCCGACAAGCTTGAAAAAGCGTCGATTAAGACAATCGAGGATGGCGTAATGACGGGCGATTTAGCTGCGCTCTCTACGCTTGACAATATTCAGAAAGCCGACACCGAAGCTTTCCTGCATGAAATTGATAAAAGACTCCGGGAAATGCTTTAACGGAGGTAGCTATGCCAAAAAGCACGATTTCAAATTCTGTAATCAAGCGTTTGCCGAGGTATTACAGATTTCTCGGCGAGCTGATAAAGCAGGGAGTAACCAAGATGTCCTCAAGGGAGCTTTCCGAAAGAATGGGGCTTACGGCGTCGCAGATAAGGCAGGATTTAAACTGCTTTGGCGGCTTCGGACAGCAGGGTTACGGCTACAATCTTGAAGAGCTTCATAACGAGATAGGAAAAATTCTCGGAGTTGACAGGGGCTTTAAGACGATACTTCTCGGCGTAGGCAACCTCGGAAGAGCCATTGCGGGACACATGGATTTCGATTCAAAGGGCTGTAAACTTATCGGGGTGTTTGACCGTGATGAAAGTCTAATCGGCACAACGGTGGGCGGCTTTGAGATTATGGCGGCTTCGCAAATTGAAGAGTTTTGCAAAAAAAACAAGCCTGTTGTGGCTGTGCTTTGTATTCCCAAAGCAAGCGCCCAGGGAATTGCGGAAAAGCTTGTTACATACGGCATAAAAGCATTTTGGAATTTTTCCCATTATGATTTAAAGCTTGAACATAAGGACATAATAGTTGAAAACGTTCATTTAGGCGACAGCCTGATGACTCTTTCTTACAGAGTAAATAACGAAGAAGGCGTATAGTATTCCTCTTTGGGGCTTTTCGCCGCAGGGAAGCGAATTAAAAAACAACATATTGAAGGAGAAGACATAAATGGGTGTAAAGGTTGTAAAATTCGGCGGAAGCTCTCTTGCAAGCGCCGAGCAGTTTGTAAAGGTCGGAAATATCATCAAAGCGGACAGCGACCGCCGCTATGTAGTTCCAAGCGCTCCCGGAAAAAGGTTTTCCGACGACATCAAGGTAACGGATATGCTTTACAGATGCTATGAGCTTGCCAAATCCGGAAAGGATATTTCGGAGGTGTTTTCAAAGATTGAGGAGCGCTACAACGGCATAATCTCCGAGCTTGGAATTACTCTTGACCTTACAACGGAGTTTGAAAGAATTAAAAACGGCATTATGAACCATGCAGGCCGTGACTTTACCGCCAGCCGAGGCGAGTATCTTAACGGTATGATACTTGCAAAATATCTCGGCTACGAGTTCATCGACGCTCAGGACGTTATTTTCTTTGAGGAGAACGGTAAATTTGATTCTGTTCTTACGAACAATGTTCTCAGCAAAAGGCTTTCAAAGGTTTCCCATGCGGTTATCCCCGGATTTTACGGAGCAATGCCCAACGGAACAATCAAAACCTTTTCAAGAGGCGGCTCTGACGTGACGGGCTCAATCGTAGCTCTTGCTGCAAACGCCGACCTTTACGAAAACTGGACCGATGTATCGGGATTTCTCGTTGCAGACCCGAGAATTGTAAAAGACCCCAAGGGAATTAAGTGCATAACCTACGCGGAGCTTCGCGAGCTTTCGTACATGGGCGCCTCCGTTCTTCACGAGGACGCAATCTTCCCGGTAAGAAAGGCGAAAATTCCCATAAACATCAAAAACACAAACGCTCCCGAGGATATGGGAACAATGATTGTTTCCGAGGCGGAGGACGACGCAAACGAGTATATCATAACCGGCATTTCGGGAAAGAAAGGCTTCTCCGTAATCAATATTGAAAAGGATACGATGAATTCCGAAATCGGATTTTTAAGAAGAGTTCTTACGGTTCTCGAAAACAACAAAATTTCCTTTGAGCATATTCCTTCGGGCATTGACACAATGAGTATTGTTGTGCACACAAGCGAGATTGAGGGCAAGCAGGAATCTGTCTGCGAGCAGATTCGTGATATAACCGAAGCGGATACGGTTACCATTGACGACGGAATTGCTCTTATTGCAGTAGTCGGAAGAGGAATGAGAAGTAAGCACGGCACGGCGGCAAGAGTTTTTGCGGCTCTTTCCCACGCAAGAATTAACATCAAAATGATTGACCAGGGCTCAAGCGAGCTTAACATAATCGTGGGCGTAAATACCGAGGATTTTGAAGCTGCAACAAAGGCGATTTACGACGTTTTTGTAATGAGCGTTGACTGATAAAAAAGAGATACGGTTTTTGCATTTTTGCAAGAACCGTATTTTTTCACAAAAAATATCAAAATTTTGTCCCCTTTTTATAGCTTAAACAGTTTATATAGTGAAGCAGTAAACGTTTACACCTAAAAAAGGAGATGTTGTTATGAAAATTAAAAAATTTATAAGTCTTTTAACTTCCTTGATGCTGTCAGCATCGCTTTGTACAGGCTTGGCAAAGGCTGAAAATGTGCCCTTTACCTATAGCAAAAACGGGGAAGATTCTGTAATAATAAATTCCTATACAGGAACAGATAAGGAAATAATAATCCCCGAAAAAATCGACGGTGCAACGGTAACTGAAATTTCGCATCATGCCTTTGAGAACAATGAAAATATTGAAAAAATATCAATCCCCTCAGGTGTTACAAAAATCGGTCATTTAGCGTTTTGCAGTCAAAGTCTTGCTGAAATAGAGGTTGCCGACGGCAACAGCACATTTACTTCAATAGACGGAGTTCTTTTTGATAAATCCGTTCAAACACTGCTTTTATATCCTCCGTGCAAGCAGGATTTAAATTACAGTGTTCCGGATACGGTAACGCAATTTGCAGAGAATGCTTTTAGCGGCTGCGAAAATTTAGAATCAGTTAAAATTCCTGAAACGATTACAGCAATCAGTTCGTCTGCATTCAGTGACTGTAAAAATCTGAAATCAATTAACATTCCTGAAACGGTTACAAATATAGGCTTTTTTGCGTTTGGCGGTTGCAAAAAATTAGAGAACATAAAATTCCCTGATTCGCTTTTGTATATCGGAGAAGGAGCGGTATATGACACAGCATGGTACAATTCTCAAGAGGATGGTGTTGTTTATATCGGAGTAATTGCCTATTCCTACAAAGGCAAAATGCCTTATAATTCGGAAATTACTTTAAAAGACGGCACAACTGTAATTTCAGAACACGCTTTTGAAATGGAGGAAAATCTTGCAAAAATAACTCTGCCTGACAGTGTAAGAATTATCAGCGAACATGCTTTTGACTCAACAGGCATTGAAGAAATTGAAATTCCAAAAGGAGTTACGGTTATTTCTGCTGCTGCATTTAAGGAATGTGCAAATCTTAAAAAGGTAATTCTGCCTGATACAATCACGAAAATAGAAGCTGAATCATTCTTTTACTGCGATGAATTAACTGAAATAGAAATTCCAAGAAGCACAAAAGAAATATCGGATTATGCTTTTGAATACTGTTCAAATCTTACAATAAAAGGCTATCGCAACACAGAGGCGGAACGTTATGCGAATGCTAAAGGCATTAAATTTGAGGCTTTATATCAAAATATGGATATTAATTCAGACGGAAAAACAGACGTGCTTGACGTGGCTTTAATGAGAGCTGCCATTGTCGGCAACACCGACCTTTCCGAAGCCGAATTTGCTATAGCGGATATAAACGGAGATGGCAAAATAAATATTTTGGATGTAACATTCCTGCGCTTGGAAATAGTAAACGGCTAATTGTCGAAAACAAGTCAAGTTATTGGGAATAAAACAATCGAGAAATATATACTTTTTAAAACGGATTGCTTTGCAGTCCGTTTTTTATTGAAAAATCACTGAATTTTACCGAAAAAACAGCAAGCTTTGTCTTTACAAATAAAAAAAACAGTGTTATAATATGTAGTTGGAAAGTACAATATAAAAATTGTATAGTAAATTAGGAGGAATAACATTCATGGCAAGAAAAATGAAAACTATGGATGGTAACAACGCCGCTGCTCACGTGTCATATTCGTTCACTGACGTTGCTGCTATCTACCCCATCACTCCGTCATCAGTAATGGCCGAGGTTACAGACAAATGGTCGGCTGAAGGCAGAAAAAACATTTTCGGAGACGAAGTTAAGGTTGCAGAAATGCAGTCCGAGGCAGGCGCTGCCGGAACAGTTCACGGCTCACTTTCAGCAGGCGCTCTTACAACTACATATACAGCTTCACAGGGACTTCTCCTTATGATTCCTAATATGTATAAAATCGCAGGCGAGCTTTTGCCCTGCGTTATCCATGTATCTGCCCGTGCTCTTGCGTCCCACGCTCTTTCGATTTTCGGCGATCACTCGGACGTATATGCTTGCCGTCAGACAGGCTTTGCAATGCTCTGCTCAAGCAATGTTCAGGAAGTAATGGATTTGGGCGCTGTCGCTCATCTTTCAACAATTAAGGGAAGAGTTCCTTTCCTTCACTTCTTCGACGGCTTCAGAACTTCTCACGAAATTCAGAAGATTGAAATCTGGGATCAGGAAGACCTCAAGGAAATGGTTGATATGGACGCTGCACAGGCTTTC
>JBJESI010000075.1:0-2595 GCA_051882715.1 Oscillospiraceae bacterium | reverse complement strand
AGTCTGCTTAAAAATATTTCCTCCGAGCGCATAGCTTCAGAGCTTAATAAACTGCTTACTGGCAATTATATAGAAAATGTGCTGACAAAATTTTCCGACGTAATTTTTGAAATTATCCCCGAGCTTCATCCCGAATATAATTTTGCACAGCATAATCCTCATCATAAATACGACGTGTGGACTCATACGGTTAAAGCTGTGTCATCCGCAGAAAATAATCTGTATATAAGGCTTGCTCTTCTTTTTCATGATATCGGTAAACCGCATACATTTTCTGTCGGAGCGGACGGAGTAGGGCATTTTTACGGTCACGCCGCAAAAAGCACGGAAATCGCCCGTACGGTTTTAAACAGACTGAAATATGACAACAGGACAAAAAATACGGTTTTAGCTCTTGTCAAATATCACGATTTGCAGATTATACCTGAGCCTAAGTACGTAAAGCGGTTTATTTCTAAAGCGGGAGAGGAAACCTTTTTGCTTCTTTTAAAGGTTAAATACGGAGATATCTGCGGTCAGGGAACCTTCATTGATGACAAGCGCCGTGCTCTTGAAGATTTGCTCGCCGTTTATAACGAAATTAAGAAAAACGATGAATGTCTGTCTTTGAAAACTCTTGCCGTAAACGGAAGAGACCTTATTGAAGCGGGGATAACCGACGGAATTTTAATAGGCCGTGTTCTTGATGAATTACTTAAAGAGGTTGTGGACGGCAAGCTTGATAATAAAAAAGACTCTCTGCTGAAATTTGCAAAGAGTCTTGTCAAATAATTATCGGCGGATTTGTATAGTCCGTCCCGCAGGGAAGTTTTTTTTCGGTTGTGAGATAGTATATGTCGGATAGTCTTGCTTCGAGAGCGGCAAGACGTGACGCAGACGGGCTGTGCTTTGCAAGGTCTGCAAGCTGCGTCCCTATGGGCAGGGAACATTCCTTGCCGATATATCCGAGAAGCTCTTTTCCCCGTTCGTTCATGCCGAGTACTCTCAGATACGGAATACCGATTTTTAAGTCGGATTTCGTTATCCCAATCATAAGTGAAATAATGATTCGTCTTATTTTCGCAAGGGTATATCTCCTTGTTTTAACAAGACTTATAAATTCATCTGTGCTGACTGCGCTCCTTGCGGCCTTGTATAATCTGTTTTCAAGTCCTTGGGAAACCTCCGGCAAATCGGCGAAATCATCAAGCGAAGCCGTTCTGAGCCTGTACATTACTGCGGCTTCAATTTGCGAAGCGTTGCTGAAATTCTCGATTTCAGCTCCGACAGGCAGATATTCGCTGAAATCTGCGCCGTTTTCAATCATCGCTCTGATTGCGGAAGCGCTTGCAAAGCCCTCTGAAGCCTCAAGGCTGTTGTGCTCCACAGATGTGCGCTTTAAAGCGACGGGTTTTATGGATGAATTCAGCTTATTCAGCGCTTTGATGTATTCGATTCCCAGCGTGTCATTGGGATTTGCCGCCGCCTTGGCTTCTTTTAAATAACCGTTTTGTCTGAACATCATCTCCATTGCTTCGGGGTAGGAAAGACCTTCCTCAAGCAATTTTTTTATATCCTCCGAAAGGGAAAATTTTTCTGAAATACGGGCGGCGTCACGCAAAAGCTTGGCATCCCCCGACTCGCTCCCGAAGCAGAGCGAATCCACTTTTTTCATGGCATTAAAAGCCGAAACTGCGCCGAAAGCGAATTCCTTTGCAGGGGACAGGGAATAAACGCAGGGAAGCTCAAAAACAATATCCGCTCCGCCTTTTAAAGCACATCGTGTTCTTTGGAACTTGTCGCAGACGGCAAAACCGCCTCTTTGAACGGCGTTTCCGCTCATAACAACAGCTATATGAGTAAAGCCCATTTGCCTTATCTTGTCAATTTGATAAAGATGTCCCTTATGGAAAGGGTTATACTCAGCGATAATGCCGCAAATTTTCATAAGGAACCTCCTTTAATTTTAAAAAAGTACTTGAAAAAAATGCCGTAATGTAATAATATATAATTAACTCAAAAAAGTCAAGAAAGGCAGTGTTAAAATGAAAATCTTAGTAATTAACGCAGGAAGCTCCTCACTCAAGTATCAGCTTATTGATATGACCGACGAAAGTGTTATAGCAAAAGGCAACTGCGAAAGAATCGGAGAGGACGGCAAAATCACACATAAGCTTGCAGACGGAAGATGTCTTGTAGAAAATTGTGATTTCCCCACTCACACGGAAGCTTTTGAAAAGCTTGTGGACGTGCTCATGAACGGAGAGGACAGGGTAATTAACGACATCGGCGAGATTTCCGCAATCGGTCACAGAATAGTGCAGGGTGCGGATATTTTCAAGGAAAGCGTAATTGTTGACGAAGATGTTATATCAAAGATTGAGAGCATCTCGGACTTAGCTCCTTTACATAACCCCGCTCACGTGCTTGCAATCCGCGCTTGCAGAAAGGTTTTCGGAACCGAAATCCCCGAGGTGGTTGTATTTGACACGGCCTTTCATTCGACAATGCCTCCGAAGGCTTATTTATATGGTCTTCCAATGAAGGCTTATACAGATTATAAGATCAGAAGATATGGTTTCCACGGAACATCCCACAGCTTTGTTTCCAAGAGAG
>JBJESI010000074.1:0-11785 GCA_051882715.1 Oscillospiraceae bacterium | reverse complement strand
TTGGTAAGGAGGTAAAACAATGCAAGTTACAGATACAATCGCAGATTTGCTTACACGAATCCGTAACGCAAATTCAGCAAAGCATCCCACAGTTGATGTACCTGCTTCCAATATGAAGAAAGCTATTGTTCAGATTCTCGTTGACGAGGGTTATATCAAGAGCTTCCAGGTTATCGACGACGGCAAGCAGGGCGTTATCAGAATTACTCTCAAATACGGAGAGAATAAATCACAGGTAATTACAGGACTCCGCAGGGTTTCAAAGCCCGGTTTGAGAATTTACTCAAGCTACGAGGATATGCCGAAGGTTCTTAAAGGTCTCGGTATTGCAATAGTTTCCACACCCAAGGGAATTATGACAGACAAGCAGGCAAGAAAAGAAAAAGTCGGCGGCGAAGTTCTCGCATTCGTTTGGTAAGGAGGAACGAACAATGTCACGTATCGGAAATAAGTCCATCGTCGTTCCCGCAGGAGTAGAGGTTACTGTTAACGGAAACCTCGTAACTGTAAAAGGACCAAAGGGAACTTTAACGCAGGAATTCAACAAAAGAATGAGCATCGCTTATGAAAACGGCGAAATCACCGTAAAGCGTCCTTCCGACGATAAGCTCGATAAGTCGCTTCACGGTCTCACAAGAACGCTCATCAACAACATGGTTACAGGTGTAACGACAGGATTTTCAAAGGAGCTCGAAATCAACGGTGTTGGTTACCGTGCTGCAAAGCAGGGCAAAGAGCTTGTAATGAACCTCGGCTACTCACACCAGGTAATCGTTCCCGAGATTGACGGCATCACTATTGATGTCCCCAACCCCAACAAGGTTGTAATCAACGGAATTGACAAGCAAAAGGTTGGACAGTTTGCTTGTGAAGTAAGAGCAAAGCGTCCTCCTGAGCCTTATAAGGGCAAAGGTATCAAATACGTTGACGAAGTTATCATTCGCAAGGATGGTAAGGCCGGCAAAGGTAAATAAGGAGGGTAAGATACAATGGGCAAGAAGAACGGCAAAATCACAAGAGCTATCAGACATAAAAGAGTTCGTGCGAAGATTTTCGGAACTCCTGAGCGTCCCCGCCTCAATGTATTCCGCTCCACAAAGCACATTTACGCTCAGATTATCGACGACGTAAACGGTGTTACACTTGTAAGCGCATCTTCACTTGACAAGGATTTCTCCGGCAACGGCGGAAACGCAGAAGGTGCTCGCAGGATTGGACAAATCATAGGCGAAAAGGCCAAGAGCAAGGGAATTGACACGGTTGTATTCGACCGCGGCGGCTACATTTATCACGGACGCGTTAAAGAATTGGCCGAAGGTGCTCGCGAGAGCGGCCTTGAATTCTAATAAGGAGGAAATAACTTTGGCAATGATAGATGCATCAACACTTGACCTTCAGGAAAAGCTTGTTACCTATAACCGTGTATCAAAGACCGTTAAGGGCGGCCGTGTAATCAAATTCTCGGCGCTTGTTGTTGTCGGCGACGGAAACGGTATCGTAGGCTACGGCACAGGCAAGTCGAGCGAAGTTTCTGACGCAATCCGCAAGGCTATTCAGGATGCGAAGAAAAACCTTATCAAGGTTTCGCTCAAGGGAACAACAATCCCCCACGAAATCATCGGCGCATACGGCGCAGGCAGAGTTCTTATGAGACCTGCAGCACCCGGTACCGGACTTATCGCAGGCGGCCCTGTCCGTGCAGTACTCGAGGTAGCAGGAATTAAGGACATCAGAACAAAATCACTTCGTTCAAACAACCCTAACAATGTTGTAAGAGCAACAATTCAGGGCTTGGCTTCACTCAGATCCGCACAGGAAGTTGCAGAGATCAGAAGCAAGAGCGTAAAAGAAATTCTCGGCTAAGGAGGAAATGAACAATGGCACTTAAAATCAAGCTTGTAAAGAGCTTATCAGGCAGAAGCGAGAAACAGATTGCCACAGCTCATTCTCTTGGTCTCAAGAAAATCAACGACGCAACTGTTCAGCCCGAAAATGAAGCAACAAAGGGCAAAATCGCAAAAATCAGCCATTTGGTTTCAGTAGAAGCCGAATAAGTTAAACGAAACATTAAAATGATTTCATTTAAGTTTTCAGAGGGAGGTGCGAGTAATGAAATTGCACGAATTATCACCGGCTTACGGCTCTACTAAAGAAGTAAAACGCAAAGGCAGAGGCCACGGCTCAGGTAACGGTAAGACAGCAGGCAAGGGCCACAAGGGCCAGAACGCTCGTTCAGGCGGCGGTGTAAGACCGGGCTTTGAGGGCGGTCAGATGCCTCTTCAGAGACGTCTTCCTAAAAGAGGATTTACGAACATATTCGCAACAAAGTATGCTAATATTTCGGTAGCTGCTCTTAATGTATTTGAAGACGGCGCAACAGTTGACACTGACGCAATCGTAGCGGCAGGTCTTATCAAGAAGCCTCTTGACGGTATCAAAATTCTCGGAAACGGCGAGCTTACAAAGAAGCTCAACGTAAAGGTTGCTGCATATTCTGCTTCCGCAAAAGAGAAGATTGAAAACGCAGGCGGAAAGGCAGAGGTGATGTAAAGTGTTTCAAACCTTTAGAAACGCCTGGAAAATCCCAGATCTAAGGAAAAAGATTCTTTACACCATTTTAATTGTAATTATCTTCCGAATCGGATGCTTTATTCCCGTGCCGTTTTTAAATCACAGCGCGCTTCAGAATATGACAAGCACCGAAGGAACATTTATGCAGATATTTGATGTTATGTCCGGTGGTTCATTCTCAAAGGCAACCTTGTTTGCTCTTTCGATAACACCATACATCAATGCGTCAATTATCATCAATTTGCTCACAGTTGCAATCCCTGCACTGGAAAGACTTGCAAAGGAAGGAGCAACAGGCAGAAAGAAGATCAATTTTATAACAAGAATTGCTTCTCTCGTGCTTGCACTTATCCTTTCGGTAGGATATTTCCTCACCTTGAAGTCTCAGGGCGCTTATACAATTTCAAAGTACAACGAAGGAACTGCGGCGGTTTGGTTTACATCAATAGTAATCGTTCTTGCCTTCACAGCAGGCGCTTCGCTGATTATGTGGCTTGGTGAGCAAATCAATGACAAGGGAATCGGCAACGGTATTTCAATCATACTTTTTGCTTCAATCGTTTCAAGAGGACTCGACGCAGTAAAGAGCCTCTACTCAGCGGTTCAGCTCGGTACGAAATATGCCGTTTTAATCCCTGTTGTATTATTGATATTCATTGCGATGATTGTGTTTGTAGTTTACATTACAAATGCTGAGCGCAGAATACCGATTCAGTACGCAAAGCGTGTTGTCGGCAGAAAAATGTACGGCGGACAGAACACACATATTCCGATTAAGATTGCGATGAACGGCGTAATGCCCATCATCTTTGCGATGTCGCTCATGTCGATACCCGCAACAATCTTCCAGTTCACAGGTATTCCCAAGGGCGGATTTTGGCTCGGATTTTATAAGGCTGTAAGCAATACCGGAGTAATTTACGCAGTTGTTTACTTCCTTTTGATTGTGGGATTCAGCTACTTCTACGCTGCAATTCAGTACAATCCTATTGAAATCGCAAACAATCTCCGCAAGAACAACGGCGGTATCCCCGGAATCAGACCGGGCAGACCGACATCGGACTTTATCTCAAAGGTAATTTCAAAGATTACAATAATCGGTGCGATATTCCTGGCTATTATTGCGATACTTCCTATCGTATTCGCAAGATTTATGCCGGAAGTAAGCGGTATTTCACTGGGAGGAACAACACTCTTGATTCTCGTAGGCGTATCGCTTGAAACAGCAAGAACGCTTGAATCTCAGATGATGATGCGTCATCACAAGGGATTCCTCGAATAATAAGGAGCAGGAATATGAATCTGATTTTTTTGGGAGCCCCCGGAGCAGGCAAGGGAACTCAGGCTGAGGTAGTAAGCCGAAAGCTTTCAATCCCCACTATTTCCACGGGCAATATCATAAGAGAGGCCGTTAAAAACGGCACAAAAACAGGTCTTGAGGCTAAGTCTTATATGGACGCAGGCGCTCTTGTTCCCGATGATGTAGTTATCGGAATCATCAGAGAACGCCTTGCCGAGGACGACTGCAAAAACGGCTTTATTCTTGACGGCTTTCCGAGAACCGTTGCTCAGGCTGAGGCTCTTGACGCAATGGGCATCGAAATCGACAAGGTAATCGAAATCAGCGTTCCCGACGAAACCATTAAGCAGAGGCTTTCGGGAAGAAGAGCTTGTCTTGACTGCGGAGCAACCTATCATGTGGACTTTAAGCCCACAAAGGTTGAAGGAATTTGCGACAAGTGCGGAGCAAAAACCGTTCAGCGCAACGACGACAAGCCCGAAACCATTGAGCAGCGTCTTAAAGTATATTACGAGCAGACAGCTCCGCTCAAGGGCTTTTATGAAGCTAAAAACAAGTTGGTTACGGTTGAGGGACAGGACGATGTCGAGGACACATCCGCTCTCACGCTCAAAGCGGTGGAGGCATAAAAATGATTACGGTGAAAACTGCTTCCCAAATTTCGGCGATGAAGGAAGCCTGCAAGATTTCCGCCGAAGCCCTTGCCCTTGCGGGCAGGTCGGTTGAGGACGGAATGAGTACAAAGGAGCTTGACGCAATTATGCACAAGTTCATTGTAAAGGCAGGAGCAAAGCCGTCTTTTCTGGGATATGCCGGATTCCCCGCAACAGCATGTATTTCTATTAACGATGAAGTAATCCACGGTATCCCCAATAAGCACAGAATCATCCGAAGCGGCGATATTGTCAGCGTAGATGTGGGCGCTTATTACAGGGGCTATCACGGCGACAACGCGGCTACCTTTGCCGTAGGCGAGGTTAGCAGCGACGCCCGCCAGCTTCTGGCAGTCACAAGCGAAGCCCTGATGAAGGGTATAGCTCAGGCGGTTGTCGGAAACAGAGTGGGAGATATTTCTCACGCAATCGAGGAATATGTCCGTACCTTCGGTTACGGAATCGTCAAAAAGTATGTGGGACACGGAGTAGGTGCAGAAATGCACGAAGAACCCGAAATCCCTAATTTCGGTCCTGCCGGAAGAGGAGTCCGTCTTGTGGAGGGAATGACCATTGCCATCGAGCCGATGATAAATATCAAAGGCGACGATGTGAAGGTTATGCCCGATCAGTGGACAGTAAAAACCGTCAGCGGCTCACTGTCGGCTCATTTTGAACATACCGTTGCGATTACGCAGAACGGACCGGTTATCATGACCGCAGTTTAAGGTGAGCGTTATGCAGGTCGGACAGGTCGTTAAGGCAACGGCGGGACGGGATAAAGGAAGCTTTTTTGCAGTGACGTATGCGGCTGGCGCAGAGGTTTATATTGCAGACGGCAAAACAAGGCGTCTGGGGAAGCCGAAGCGCAAAAGCGTCAGGCATATCGAAGCGACCGATACAATAATAGATTTAAATGATAAGACAGATAAATGGCTCAGAAGATTTCTTAAAGAATTCAAAGAGCAGTGCCTTAAATCGCAAGGGAGGTAATCAGTTTGTCCAAAGAAGATGTAATCGAGGTTGAGGGCGTAGTTGTTGAAGCACTGCCCAACGCCACATTTCAGGTTGAGCTTGCCAACGGTCATAAAATACTGGCTCATGTTTCGGGAAAGCTCAGAATGAATTACATTAGAATTTTGCCCGGCGACAGGGTTACGGTTGAGATGTCACCGTACGACCTGACAAAGGGAAGAATTACTTGGAGAGCCAAGTAATAATAGATGAGTAAAACACGGCTTATTGCCGGAGGCGTATGCCTTTAGAAAATGGGAGGTATTTTCAAATGAAAGTAAGACCTTCAGTAAAACCTATGTGCGAGAAATGCAAAGTTATCAAGCGCAAAGGAAAGGTTATGGTTATTTGTTCAAACCCCAAGCATAAACAGCGTCAGGGTTAAGAAAGAAAAAGTGGAGGTGCAAATATGGCACGTATTGCCGGTGTAGACCTGCCGAACGAGAAAAGGGTTGAAATCGGTTTAACCTATATTTACGGTATCGGTCGCAAATCAGCTAGCGATATTTTAGAGAAGACAGGAATTGATCCTGATACAAGATGCAGAGATTTAACAGAAAGCGATGTATCTAAATTGCGTGAAATCATCGACAAGGAATACAATGTTGAAGGTGATTTAAGACGTGATGTTGCCCTCAATATCAAAAGACTTGTTGAGATCGGCTGTTACAGAGGAGTTCGTCATCGCAAGGGCTTGCCCGTAAGAGGACAGCGTTCAAAGACAAACGCAAGAACACGCAAGGGTCCTAAAAAGACTATTGCAAATAAGAAGAAGTAAGAGGGAGAGGAGATAAGTTATGGCAGCAGCTAAGGGTGCTAAGAAGACCACAGTAAGAAGACGCCGTGAACGTAAAAACGTTGAAGCCGGTGCAGCACATATTCAATCGACCTTTAACAACACAATCGTAACTATCACAGACACACAGGGCAATGCTCTTTCATGGGCGTCGGCAGGCGGTTTGGGCTTCAGAGGCTCAAAGAAATCTACTCCGTTTGCAGCGCAAACAGCAGCAGAGGTTGCAGCAAAGGCAGCTATGGAGCACGGTCTTAAGACAGTTGAAGTATATGTTAAGGGCCCGGGCGCAGGCCGTGAAGCCGCAATCAGAGCATTGCAGGCAGCAGGACTTGAGGTTAAGATGATTAAGGATGTAACTCCTATTCCTCACAACGGATGCCGTCCGCCTAAGAGAAGACGCGTTTAATTTTACAGGAGGTGTGTGCAAAAATGGCACGAATGAGAGAACCTATTCTCAAGAGATGTAAAGCTCTCGGTGTTAGCCCCGCAGTAATGGGAATTTCTAAAGACACAAAGAGAAATCCTTCTGCAAATTCAAGAAAGAAAGTTTCTGAATACGGCTTACAGCTTAAAGAGAAGCAGAAAGTTAAATTCATTTACGGCGTAATGGAAAACCAGTTCCGTCACTATTTCGAGCTTGCTGAGAAGCAGGAAGGTACAGCAGGTGAAAACCTTCTCCGTTTCCTTGAAACAAGACTTGACAATGTAGTATTCAGAATGGGACTTTCCACAACCCGCAGAGAATCAAGACAGCTCGTTGTTCACGGTCACTTTGAAGTAAACGGCAAGAGAGTTGATATCCCGTCATACAGAGTTAAAGCGGGCGATGTAATTTCTCTTTGCGAAAAGAGCAAGAAGAGCAAAAAATTTGAAATGATTATCGAATCAACACACGGCAGAGTTGTTCCTACATGGCTTGATATGGATAAGGAAAAAAGCTCAGCTAAAGTTGTAAGACTTCCTAACCGTGAAGATATCGACTTCGAGGTTGAGGAGCACTTAATCGTCGAGTTGTACTCAAAGTAATAGGCTTTTAAAAGA
The DNA here is from genome assembly GCA_051882715.1 of Oscillospiraceae bacterium. Lineage (GTDB taxonomy): Bacteria > Bacillota > Clostridia > Oscillospirales > Ruminococcaceae > JBJESI01. The sequence goes on along the minus strand of JBJESI010000074.1, from coordinate 4,410 downwards.
ATTGCTTATTAACAAAATCACGGAAAACAGGAGGGTTTTTAATGCTTGAAAAGATAGAAAAGCCGGAGATAGAGATAGTTAATCTCAAGTCGGACGGAACATACGGTGTATTCTCATTAGAGCCGCTTGAGCGTGGATACGGAACGACGCTTGGCAACAGCCTTCGTCGTGTATTGCTCTCCTCACTGCCCGGAGTAGCCGCTACATCTGTAAAGATAGACGGCGTTCTCCATGAGTTTTCAACAATACCCGGCGTTAAGGAGGACGTAACTGAGCTCATCCTTAACATCAAGGGCCTGACAGCGAAGCTTTACACTGACCAGCCCAAGACGGTATATATTGAAGCAGAGGGCGAGTGCGAGGTAACATCGGGCGACATCAAGACCGATTCCGAGGTTGAGATATTAAATCCCGGCATGCATATTGCAACTCTTTCGGCAGGAGCAAAGCTCTATATGGAGATAACTCTTGACAGAGGCCGCGGATATGTATCGGCGGAGCGCAACAAGCAGATATATTCGACAAATGTTATCGGCGTAATACCGGTTGACAGCATCTATACCCCTGTATTAAAGGTGAACTACACAGTAGACAACACTCGTGTAGGTCAGATAACCGACTACGATAAGCTTACACTTGAAGTTTGGACAGACGGAACAATTTCAGCAAAGGAAGCAGTATCGTTAGGAGCCAAAGTCCTCAACGAGCACCTAAATCTATTTATTGACCTTTCAGAAGAAGCAGCAGCGACTGAGATGTTGGTTGAAAAGGATGACAAGGGTAAAGAGAAGATACTCGAGATGACCATTGAGGACCTTGACTTGTCTGTACGTTCCTTCAACTGCTTGAAGCGTGCAGGAATAAACACCGTAGAGGACCTCATCAGCAAATCACAGGAAGATATGATGAAGGTAAGAAATCTCGGTAAAAAGTCATTTGAAGAAGTAAAATCGAAGTTGAATTCACTCGGCTTTGATTTAAGTTCTGAAGAAGATAACTAAAAGATAAGGAGTGAATTTCTATGCCAGGCGCAAGAAAACTCGGTAGAACCTCCGATCATAGAAGAGCAATGCTCAGAGCTATGGTAACTTATCTTCTCGAAAACGGCAAAATCGAAACAACCGTTACGAGAGCTAAAGAGGTTCGTTCAATGACCGAAAAGATGATAACAATCGGTAAGAATAACGACTTACATTCCAAGAGACAGGCTTTGGGATATATCACCAAAGAGAGCGTTGTAAAGAAGCTTTTCGATGAAATTTCACCTAAGTATGCTGACAGAAACGGCGGCTATACAAGAATTGTGAACATCGGACCTCGTCGCGGTGATGCAGCGGAAATGTGCATCATTGAATTGGTTTAATTGCTTTAATCCCTCCCGATTTACGGGAGGGATTTTTTACGTACAAATAGTATTTCGGAAGCCTTAAAAGAACAGATCAGGCGAATCCGGCGATGCCAAAAAAGCATCGCCGGATTTATTGCTTTTGTTGCAGTAAATATTTCTAATCACAACAAATTACCGAAATTATGCCGAGTTTATGGTCGGAATACAATTATAATTTCGACAAAATCAGACAAACATCTCTATAAATTGGATAAATTCAACATATATTCAAGTAAAAAATTGTATACTATGTAAATTGATTTTTACTGCTATGCGTGGTAAAATTATGATGTAACGTAACAAACAACCATTAAAATCCTCTGAAGCTTTAAAGGACTTTGATAGGCAGTTTGTTAATTTAAAGGACGAAGTCCACTATTAAAAGGAGGTTTACAAAATGAAAAAGAACATCAAAAGAATCGTACTCATTTCGACGATCTGCATTGTTGCCTTGGCTTCCGCAACTGCGACGGGAGCTGTTGTAAGAGAAGCAAACATCATCAATGAATATTCAAAGATGTCGCAGGATCAGATTGTTGAAAATCTCACCGATGAAAAGCCGGCTGATATGCTGAAGATTTCCTCTGCTGTTTTCAAGGGTATCGAAGACAAGCAGACCTCGGACGCTGTTATTGCTTATGCAAGCGTAATCGACAGCCGTATCAACGAGCTTGACGAAAACAAAATCGTCAGCGAAATTTGCAACGGCAGAAGCGATGAATTTTACAGAATTACTTTGCTTCAGAGCTATTCTAACAATTTCAAAGCTAAAACCGATGCAAACGGAGAAAAAATTATATCCTTGCTTGAGAAAGAGGACACACCTTCTGAGCTTAAGCAGAATATCATTCTCCGTTCCAAGTTTGATACGGAGGAAAGCGTTGCAATCCTTCGTGAAATGTGCGACGCTCCGGAGGAGCTTGTAGCATACCAGGCAATAAAGGTTTTGTCTGAAGCAAAGCCCGAGGAAGCGCAGGCGAAAGCCGAAACTATTCTTAACAACTATCAGAATGAACAGGTTGAGAAGGTAAATATTGCTTTAACGGTAGAGGCAAACAATATCAAAAACAACCCCACAGCTGTAACAGAACAGGAAAAGAGCGAGTTCTTGAACCGTTGTCTTGATATCATGGACAAAAACAAGGATGATAAGCTCGGCGAATGTGCATATACCGCAATAGCGGAAATGGGAGATATCAATGCCGTAACCGAGATTATACGAAGCGATAAGTTTACCGAATCGCAGAAGTCCTACGGTATCAACAAGAACGTCAATGTTCTCATGAGCATGCCCGACGGCAACGAGAAGCTTCAGCTTATTACGGAGGCGGCAAACCTTTGTCCTCTCAACGAGTTCAAAGAAGTACTTGAAAGCGCAAGGGGAAATGCGGCTGTTGACCAGGAAGCAGTTGAAAAGGGACTGGAGCTTATCGAAAGATACGGAAGAGACGCTAACCCCAGATTACAGTAAAACAGAAAGGAAAAAAGTAAATGAAAAAGAAAGTCTTGGCTTCATTGTCTGCGGCAGTTTTACTGCTCGGAGCAATGACAGCTTTTGCGGAAGACGAAGCAGCAACAAGGTATCAGGGATACGCCATTTACAGAGACGGAGTACCCGCCTCGTGGGTAAGCGGCGGTTATCATACGGGAATTTTGGTTGAACCGCTTGTTACAAGCTCGAACACGCCTATTGTTCAGGCTGCGGGAAATACATCTATTGCAAAGGTAACATGGAGTACCTTTATGGGCGGTAACAATACATATCAGGGAGTTTACAAGCCAAGCTCACAAAGCATCAACAAATACCAAAGATACGATGTTTATGAAACTGCAATACAGCTCAAGAACTGCAATATCCCGTATACGGCTTCAAAGCAGCTTGAATACAACACCTACGGCTGCGGAACATATATTCAGCCTTGGTTTGTAACGGCGATGAGATGCGACGGAGTAGTGGAATACTGTTATGAATATAACGGAGTGAGAGTTTACGGAAGCGACGCAAACTGGGACGTTTCCCTCAATAATTCGGTTGTAAACACATGGCATTCAAGCAATTTGATTACGCCGAAAAAACAGGTTGACGATTATATGACGCGCGTTCTTCCTCCGACGGCATTCCCCACCGACGACAACAGCGAACCGTAAAAAAATAGCCAAAACCAGGTAAATTTATTTATACATTTTGACGGTATACGAACGACAGGGGATATGGTATAATATCCTTGATGTGGGGATTTCCGAATGACTTGGAGGTGTTTTTATGAAGAACAGAATAGTAACAATTCTTTCGCTTGCTTTGCTTGTGTTGTTTTGCCTCGTTATTTCTGTTCATCCGCTCGGGACAGTGGTAAATCTCCTGGTACTGCCGCTTTTTACGGCTATCCCCGTGGCGTCACGAAAGCTTAAATGGCTTTTCATTCCGGGAATTATCACGGTTGCAAATTCGCTTTTTATGGGCTTTTTGAAAAGCTTTCTTCTCGGCGGAGCAAGCTTTGGTCAAGGCCTGCAGCAAACGGTAGGCGGATGCATTTTACTTAATCTTGCCCTCGATCTCGTGCTTGTGGCGATGGGCGCCGTAGCGGGAATGATTGCAGGAGCCGTGCTTCACACAAATGCAAATTATGCTCTGAAGGCTCTTGCACTTGTTGCGGTACTTACGATAGTCTGCGCCCCGCTCGGGTATGTGGTAAACGCATTTACGGGAAATCCGATATCGGCGCTTGCCGCAAAGGGAAAAATCGTAGCTCAGATTAAAGCTGATTACCCAAATGCCGAGTACGATGTGCCGACTCCTAAGTATGATTTAAAAGACGGATATTACAGCGAGGTAACCATTAACGGAGAAAAGTATAATTACGTTTATTCGGTCGTTCATAAATCCGTAACTGTTGTTAAATAGCAAGAGCCCGTTCCTTTCTGGAACGGGCTTTAATTGTCTCGCACATTTTGATTTCTACGCTTATTTTATTTCGGTTTAACGGTAATGCTAATAATCTGCGGAAGATTAAAAAGCCTGAAGG
>JBJESI010000073.1:0-11812 GCA_051882715.1 Oscillospiraceae bacterium | reverse complement strand
TAAGCCTTGTTATATTGCTTCGCTCATTGTCCTCAAGCTTCATTGTGATATACTTGATTGTAGTGTTCATCTCCGGTATCATTACATACTCAAGAGCGTTTACACGGCGGCGTGTGCGCTCCATTTCGTCCGCAAGCATATCACAAGCCTTTTCCACTGCGGCAAGCTCATAGAGCTTCGGCATAAGCCCGTTCATCAAAAGGACGGCCTCGTCAAGCTTGTCGGAGGTAAACGCAAAGCCGTAGGAAATGCCCTCTCCCTTTTGGGGACGAAGCTTTATCTCGGGCACCTCAACGCTCATTATATTTTTTGTTGTGCAGGTGGGCGGCTGGGAGGACGCCGAAACCATCAGCGCTTCCTCAAGCGCTTCTCCTCCCATTTCAGACTCGGCAAGCGCCATCTGATTCATAGCGTCGGACAAAAGCCGCTCGATTTCCTCCCTGAGCTGCTTGTTGCGCTTAATATAAATCATGAACTGCCTTGCCATTTCGTCCTGCTTATCCTTCAGAAGCTTATGACCGCGTTTGGCGGTTTTAAGACGTTTTTTAGTCTTATTAAGCTCCATTCTGGTGGGATTAACTCGTGAAGCCATTCTACTCAGCCTCCCTGTTCATATACCTTTCGATATACTCCGGATGGATACGCTTCAGCTCCGAATTGGGCAAAATTGAGAGAAGCTCCCAGCCTATCGCCAAAGTTTCCTCAATGCTCCTGTCGCTGTCGTAGCCCTGAGATACATATTTCTCCTCAAAGGCGGTCGCAAATTCCGAATACTTTCTGTCCATATCCGAAAGAGCCGATTCTCCGAGCACTACCGCAAGCTCCTTAGCCTGCTTTCCTCTTGCATAGGCGGAGAAAATCTGATTCATTGTATCTGCGTGATCCTCACGGGTTTTGCCTATTCCGATACCCTTGTTTTTAAGTCGTGAAAGTGAAGGCAATGCGTCAATAGGCGGCTGAATTCCGCGCATATAAAGCTCACGGGAAAGAATAATCTGTCCTTCCGTGATATAGCCCGTAAGGTCGGGAATCGGGTGGGTTTTATCGTCCTCGGGCATAGTGAGAATAGGAATCTGCGTTATTGAGCCCTTCTTGCCGTTAAGTCTTCCCGCTCTTTCATAAAGCGAAGCAAGGTCGGTGTAAAGATAACCGGGATAGCCACGGCGGCCGGGGACTTCCTTTCTCGCCGCAGAGACCTCTCGCAAAGCCTCGGCGTAGTTTGTCATATCCGTCATAATTACAAGCACGTGCATTCCCAGCGTATACGCAAGATACTCGGCGCAGGTTATCGCCATTCGGGGCGTCGCAATTCTCTCTACCGCAGGATCGTCCGCAAGATTCATAAACAAAACTGAACGCTCGATTGAGCCCGTTTTTCTGAAATCCTCCTTGAAAAATTCCGCTTCCTCAAAGGTAATTCCGATAGCCGCAAAAACTACCGCAAACTTGTCGTCCGTTCCCCGAACCTTTGCCTGTCGTGCAATCTGTGCCGCAAGCTCCGCATGAGGAAGTCCCGAGCCTGAGAAGATAGGAAGCTTCTGACCTCTTACAAGGGTGTTAAGACCGTCTATTACGGAAACCCCCGTCTGTATAAATTCCGCAGGATAGTCCCTCGCCGCAGGATTCATGGGAGTGCCGTTGATATTAAGCTTTATATCCGAAATGATGGGCGCTCCGCCGTCGATAGGCTCGCCTACTCCGTTAAATACTCTTCCGATTATTTCGGGAGATACCGCAAGCTCAAGGCTGTGACCGAGAAAGCGTGCCTTTGATTCCGATATCTGAAGCCCCTGCGCACTTTCAAAAAGCTGAACAAGCGCAGTTGTGCCTCTTGCTTCAAGCACCTTGCCGAGTCTTACCTTGCCGTCGGGCTCGTGGACCTCAACAAGCTCGTCATACTTTACATTATCCACGCACTCTACCATCATAAGAGGTCCTACAACCTCTTTGATTGTCTTGTAATCCCTTTTCACCTTGCGTCACCTCCGTTCTTTATTCTTGTAAATTCAGCGCTCATCTGCGCCTTTGTTTCATCATAAAATTCGTCCCACTGCTCGTCGGGGATATACTTCATCCGTGCTATTCTCGAAAGCGAATGAACCGATGTAACCTCCTTATAGCAGGGATACATATCTATGCACTCAAGGCTTCCGTGGTACCACGCAAGTATCGACGCAAGCATATTCGCCTGCTTTTTAGGCGGTGTATAGGTATCAACCTCACGGAAAGCGTCCTGCTGCAAAAAGTCCTCCCTTATCATTCTTGCACATTCAAGCGTAAGTCTGTCCTTTTCGCCGAGAGCGTCAAAGCCCACAAGGCGCACAATTTCATTAAGCTCGGATTCCTGCTGCAAAACAGAGCGGATTTCCTTTATCATATCGTCCCAGTTTTCATCGTAATGCTCGGTGAAATAAAGGCTGAGCTTTTTTTCGTAAAGCGAATAGCTCTTGAGCCAGTCGATTGCGGGAAAGTGTCGCTGATAAGCAAGGTCTGCGTCCAGTCCCCAGTATACCTTAACGATTCTGAGCGTAGCCTGCGATACGGGTTCACTGGTGTCGCCGCCCGGAGGTGAAACCGCTCCGATTGCGGTAATTGCTCCGTTTCTTTGGTCAGAACCGAGACAGATTACCGAGCCTGCTCTTTCGTAAAATTCCGCAAGACGGGTTGAAAGATATGCGGGATAGCCCTCCTCGCCGGGCATTTCCTCAAGACGGCCGGACATTTCACGGAGAGCCTCCGCCCAGCGTGATGTGGAATCCGCAATAATCGCTACCTTGTAGCCCATATCTCTGAAATACTCGGCAATGGTGATACCTGTATAAATCGAAGCCTCTCTCGCCGCAACGGGCATATCGGAGGTGTTTGCGATAAGCACTGTTCTTTTCATAAGAGGATAGCCCGTTCTCGGGTCATAAAGCTCGGGAAATTCCTTAAGAACATCCGTCATCTCGTTTCCTCGTTCTCCGCAGCCGATGTAAATGATTATATCTGCGTCAGCCCATTTTGCAAACTGATGCTGAACGCTTGTCTTACCCGAGCCGAAAGGACCGGGAATACATGCTATACCGCCCTTTGCGATTGGGAAAAGCGCGTCGATTACACGCTGTCCCGTTACCATAGGCTCTGTGGGCATAACCTTTTTTGCATAAGGTCTGCGCTTGCGGACAGGCCATTTCTGAAGCATCGGATATTCCTTTACCTGTCCTTTTTTATCCTTGATTTTAACGATAGGCTCAACAATAGTCGCTTCGCCGTCAAAAATCCATTCCACGGTTCCCTCAACTCCGTAGGGAACCATTATTTTTTGAGTTACCGCAGGGGTTTCCTCAACAGTTCCGAGAATATCGCCGCAGGATACCGTATCGCCCGCTTTAACGCAGGGACAAAATCTCCATTTCTTCTCACGGTTAAGCTTCGGAACATCGACGCCTCTTGAAATCCTGTCGCCCTCCAGCTTGTAAATCTCCGTAAGGGGACGCTCAATGCCGTCAAAAATTCCCTCGATAAGTCCCGGAGCAAGCTCTGCAACAAGCGGCTCTCCCGTCAGATACACAGGCTCTCCCGGTCCTATTCCGGCAGTATCCTCGTAAACCTGTATGGAAGCCTTATCGCCTCTCAGCTCGATTATCTCGCCGATAAGACGCTTATTGCTTACACGTACCACGTCGTGCATATGAACGTCCGCCATTCCCGTGGCCACAATCAAAGGTCCTGCGACCTTGTAAATTATTCCCGCTTTTTCATTTTGCATTTATTCTGGCACCTGCCTTCTAATCTTTATCGAATATATTTGTCCCGATAGCTTTTTCCATATTATCGGTAATCTTTTTCATACTGTACCCCGTAGAGCCTGTTCTTTCGGGCACGGGTAAAATAAGCGGATACGCCGACCTGCGGTAACGCTCTATTGTTTCGGACAATTCGCTTACATAACCCTCAGTCAAAAATATTATTTCGTACCCGTCGCGGATAAGCTCGTTTACCGCCTTTTCAGCCTGCTGTGCGTTTTCAACGGAAACAGACCTCACTCCTGCGGTGTGGAAAAGAATAACAGATGAATGCTCGCCTACTGCGGCGACCTTAACGGTACTCATTCCTCATCGCCTCCTTTTCTTACACCGAGGCTCTTTTGCGCGAACATAAGTCTCAGTGCGGCGGCCTCATTTTTCTTCAGAAAATAATACTGAGCGATTGCTCCCATATTATCGTAAAAGCCAAGCTCATCAAGCGCCGATTTCATTCTCGCCGCAACATCGCTTATTATATCAACGGGCTCTGCGGCGCTGTCCTTTGCTTTAAACTCCGAAAAATCCACAGGCAGAAAAGCAAATTCGCTTTCTTCTCCGTTTAATCCGAGTTTTTTCATTCTCATGGCGGTAAGACGGTTTTTGCCCTTTCCGTACTCATCAAGGAGCTTTTCAAGAGGCTCGCAATGCTTCTTCTTTGCAGTCAAAACCGCATGGGAAAACATTGCTCTGTCCGCAATACAGCTGATTTTGCAGGGGTCTGTTTCGTTTTCGATTCCCTTGAGCGCAGACGCAATATCCTCTCCCATCAGGGAAAAATCCTCCGTCATAACGCAGGCTCTGATTATCTCCGGAGCAAAGCCGCCGTTTACAGGCTTTATTTCCTCATACGGTTTGCCGATAAGCTTTGCCTTTAAATACATTTTCAGATTAAGCGCGTCCTGTTCAAAGAACAAGAGATTTGTCAGCTCCTCGTCGGGCGCAAGCTCTCTTATCATAGCGGTTGCCGCCGCAAGCTCGCCGTCAATGGAGGAATTTACTCCCTTTCCCTCCGAAACGGCGGGATATCCGAACTCGGCAAGCATTTTCTGAGCCGATTCCAAGTCCGCTTCCTTTAATCTGTTTAGCTTTTCTTCGCTTATAACGCCGTGACTGCTTGCCTTGATTGCACCCACGGCAAATTCGTATGATTTTTTACCGAATACATTATATTCGCTCATCATACACTCTCCTCAACTCCGAAAAGGCAATCCGAAATCTGCTTTTTTTGCGCTTCGAAAATTTCGCTCAAAACAGATTTGTAGGTCAAGTCTATGTCAAAGCTTTCGCTTTGCAGAACCAGTCCGCTTTCAACGCTTTCGTCCGCCTTTAAGATAAACTCAACCTTTTCGCCGAGCCTTTCCGAGGCAAGTCCGCTCCACTTTTCAAGAAGCTCTTTTGTATACTTTGAAGCATAGGCAGGCGGTACTGCAAGGCTGACGCTTCCTGCGGAAGCATTTTCAACAACAAGCCTTGTGTAAAGCTCCTCCCATGCTACGTCGTCAAGGTTTTCCATTGCCTTTACGGCTTGCTCGAATACCTCTCCGAGAAGCTCATGACGGCGGTTCAGATTTCCGATTTTATTATCAAGCTCTGCCTGAAGGCGCGCGCTCTTTACCGTAAGCTCGCCTTGTGCGCTGCTGCGGTCCGTTATTTCCCGAGCCTTGCGGTTTGCTTCGTCAAGAACGGCTTTTTTCGCCTCGTCAGCCTTTGCTCTGCCCTCGGAAAGTATCGCTTCAGCCTCGCTGCGGGCCTTTTCGTTTATTTTGTTTATTACTGTTTCGGCACTCATCGCTTTTCTCCCGTTTACTTAATTCCGAAGATAAGAAGGATTGAAACAAGCAGCGCAAGAATTGCGTATGTTTCAACAAGTGCGGTCATTGTGATACCTTTACCTGAAGCGTCGGGCTGTTTGCCTGTCATATGAATTGCTCCTACCGCAGTCTTACCCTGGCATGCGCCCGAAATAAGTCCCGTTATAGCCATAGGAAGAGCTGCAAAGAAATAGCTCCAGCCCTGTGCCGCAGTGATATCGGCTGAGCCTCCGAGAACTCCGATTCTTGTCATTATGATTACCGCAATAAGAAATCCGTAAATACCCTGTGTTCCCGGAAGCGCCTGCAAAACAAGCATTTTACCGAAAAGCTCGGGCTTTTCCGAGGTTACTCCTGCCGCCGCTTTTCCTGCCCACATTACTCCGAGTGCAGAACCGCATCCTGCAAGTGCGGCGCAAAGCGCAGCTCCCATAATTGCTATTGCTACTCCGTTCATAAATAAATTCCTCCGTTACTTAATGATATCAATATATTTTGTTTCAATAGCGAAAGGCCGAAAAAGCTTTCCGCTTCCTTCATAAAACTTACTGTAAAACTCAATGTACTGCAAACGGCAGTCGTGCACGTACGCAGACAAAAGTCCCAGCACAAGATTAAATATATGCCCTACGATGTAGATAAGAAGCGACAGTATAAAACCGATTACGTTTACCTGAATCATACCCGCAAGCATATTCATTACCATTCCGACTACGCCTGTGGCAAGTCCTAAGGCGAGAATTCTTGAATAAGAAAGTATATCGCTTAAATACCCCGTTATTCCGTAAAGCCCCGCAAGGCCGCCTGTTATCTTGCCGAAAATTCCTTTCTTTTCACGTCCTGCGGTGAAAAGAATAATCAAAGCGCCCGCCGCCGCAAGGACAATTCCCACGGTTTTAACCGACGGCAAGAACAACATTCCGAGTCCCGTGATAAGCATTATCCATGATACCTGATCAAACACGGCGTCAAGGAATTTGCCCTCCTTGCAGTTGACTGCGATTTTGACTATCATACCCGTAAAGATGTGAATTACGCCTACGACAATCGTAAACAGCAGCATCACAACGGGATTTTCAAGCGGTGAGAACAATATCGGATTCCATGTTTCTCCGAAATAGCTGCCGAAAAGCACTCCGAAAATCATTGTGGTGATTGAGGAGTACCAAAGCACGTTCATGAGCTTTGCAGTTTCGCCCTTGGGCTTCATCAGCTTCTTTGCGGCGAATATCAGCACAGCCATTAAAAGTCCGTAGCCTGCGTCCGCCATCATCATTCCGAAGATTATCCAGTACCAAGGCGCCATAACGGCATTTGGGTCTATCTGGCCGTACTTGGGGACGCTGAACATATTGGTTATGCCCTCGAACTGGCTGACAAGCTTATTGTTCTCAAGCAAGGTCGGCGGCTCCTCCTCGGGGAGCGGATCGCGGTACTCAAAGCTATACGCCTCCGCCGATTTTTTCACTGCCTTTTCGGCCTCGCCGATATCCTTTTCGGCTACCCAGCCCTCAAGCATTACCGTTTCAACGGTCTGCGTAAACGGAGCCGACTCACGCTCGGATTTCGCCTTAAAGCGCTCGTACATCAATTCCGGAGCGTCTGTGCTGTTGACAAGCCCCGTGAGCTCCTCCTTAAGAGCTTCAAGTCTGCTGCCGTCTTCATCAATTTCTTTTGAAATTCGCTCTATATTGTCTTTAATCACGCCCTGAACGGACGGAAGACTTGCTTTTTCAAATCCGTAATCCGAGAGAAATGCAACGCTGTCGCCTTTCGCCGCCGCCGCTATGCAGTAAACCGTGTTTCCCGTTTCGGATACCGTTTCGATTGAAATTCCGGCGTCCTCGGCAGCCTTTGCAAGTTCCTCGCTTTGTCCTTTCGGAAACGTTCCCGCAAAGGAAGAATAATAACTGAATTCCCCTATCTCCGATACAGGAACGCTGAGATTCTCCCAAGGCAGCAGTTCTGCAAGCAAAGACTTATTCTTTTGGGTTTTGGCTTTTATAGCGTCAATCTCCGAAAGCTTTTGCTCCATTTCTGACGTTTGCTCAATTTCAGAGCTGTCTGCATTGTCAAACTCCGATATGCTTACCTGAGGGTTCTGTGCAAACAAGCCCTTTTTCTCGGTATACGGTTTAAGTTCGCTTAAAAGCTTCTCCATACGCCTTACATTTTGCCCCGATGACAAATCGCCGAAAGAGCTGTCCTCCCTCTCGGAAAGCATAATTCCACCGAATTTTTGCAGACTGTCAAGCACCTTTTCTTTGTCGTCCTTAAGACAAATTACGGATACATATTTCATCGGTGTTATCAACCGGCATCACCTCCTGCTGAAAAAAATATCTTTACAAATAAGAAAGCGTCAAGCGAACAGCTTTCTCTTTATTTGCGTCTGCAAGCTCAGTAAGCCTTTCATTTTCGGCTTCGCCCTTTTTATGAATACGGGCAGCCTCGGCATTTGCTTCTTCTTCCTTAGCCTTAAGATGCTCGGAAGCGTCGAATTTTGCTTTTGCAATAATCTCCGCCGCCTGTGAAGAAGCTGATTCCTGCTCTTTAATAAGGATTTCGTCCGCCTGCTCCCTTGCTTCCTGCCTGAGCCTTGCGGCATCCTCCTCCGCCTGCCTGATTTGCTCTAATGCGTCCATTTTACACCGCCTCTCGATTTGCTGATAAATATACAAAAAGGGCGGGAAACTCCGAAAGAAGCTCCCCACCCTTAAGCTTTCAACTTGAAACGGATATACCGTCCAACCGGGTACATTTATTATTTGTAATGATACTATTTTTATTATGAAAAGTCAATACTTTTGAGATAATTTTCTTAAAAAACCCGTCTTTTTTCGCAGGAAACTACAAATCTATCTCTATTCCCACAGGACAATGGTCGCTTCCCATAATGTCCGTATAAATAACGCTGTCCTTAACCTTGTCGGCTATTCGGTCCGAACAAAGGAAATAGTCGATACGCCAGCCTGCATTATTAGCTCTTGCGTTGAACATATACGACCACCATGAATACTGTATCTTATCGGGATAAAGCTTCCTGAATGTGTCGGTAAAGCCTGAAGCAAGAAGTTCTCCGAATTTTCCTCTTTCCTCATTGGAAAAGCCTGCGTTTCCTACGTTTGACTTAGCATTTTTTAGGTCGATTTCGTTATGCGCCACATTTAAATCTCCGCACACGATAACGGGCTTTTTCTCATCGAGAGAAAGCAGATATTTTCTGAATGCGTCCTCCCAGCTCATTCTATAATCAATTCTCGCAAGACCTCTTTGTGCATTGGGAGTATAACAGTTCACAAGGTAAAACTTTTCGTATTCAAGCGTTATTACCCTGCCCTCGCCCACATGATTTTCGTCGCCGATATCGTATGTCACCGCAAGAGGCTCCTGCTTTGTAAAACAAGCTGTTCCCGAATATCCTTTCTTAACTGCGCTGTTCCAAAACTCTTCGTAGCCGTCAAATTCAAAATTTGCCTGCTCCCTTTGCATTTTGGTTTCCTGAACGCTGAAAATATCTGCGTCAATCTCCCTGAAGAAATCTTCAAAGCCCTTATTCATGCAAGCCCTGAGTCCGTTTACATTCCATGATATAAATTTCATACTTCACCCCTGTTTTTTCTGCATTCCCTGCAATAGCCGTAAACTTCAATTTTGTGGCCCGTAACCTCAAAGCCGTCGCTGTCCACCTCATCGTCTATATTCTCAAACGGGCAGACGCTCAGCGGCTTTATTTTTTTACATCCGAGGCAAACCGCATAATGCCTGTGTCCGCTAATTTCATAGGACGAGGTCTTGCTGTCGAGAATCGCTCTTTTTGCAACAATCCCTTTTTCGCAAAGCTGTTCCAAAATTCTGTAAACCGTCGGTATGCTCACCCCGATTTTTTCATGCAGCTCCTGCGCCGTTAAAGGATTGTCGGATTTACTTAATACATCGAGAATTGCTTCACGGTGCTTAGAGTGTTTAAAGCCGTATATTTTTTCGTTAAGCATTTCCGCACCTCGAAATCTTCCTTATTACAGCCTTAACGGCAAGTATCAGGATAAGCGCCGCAACTCCGATTATAACGATTGCGCCGCCCGTCTGAATTCCGATGGCATAAGCCGCCGAAATCCCCCCGATAACAAAAACAAATCCAAATCCGACGGATAAAAACAGCGTCGTTTTGTAGCTTTTTTCAAACTGCATGGCGCACGCCGTCGGAATTACCATAAGCGACGACACAATCAGCGCTCCCACCGTTCTTGCCGCTACCGCAACCGTAACCGCGGTAAGGAGCGTGAAAATGAAGTTAACAAGCTTTACGGGCACGCCTGACATTTCCGCCGCACGCTCGTTAAAGGCGATATAAAAGAGTTCCTTGTATAGAAGAACAAAAGCAAGAAGCACAAGCACGCTGACGCCTACTACCATATAAAGCTCAAAGTCCTCTATGGTAACTATCGAGCCGAAAAGAAAGCTGTTTATATTTGCACTGCTTGTTACAAATGATGAGAATACCGCCGCAAGTCCTATTCCCAGCGACATAATAATCGAAACGGATATTTCGGCGTATTTGGGAAATTTCTTTCTTACCGCCTCAACTCCCAAAGCCGCCGCAATGCAAAACACCGTTGCCGAAAGGATAGGGTTGATATTAAAGACAAGCCCCGCCGTTACTCCCGCAAGAGAGGTGTGGGAAAGCGCGTCGCCTATCATGGAAAGCCTTTTCAGCACAATTACCATACCTATGCAGGGGATTATTACCGACAAAAGTATTCCCACCAAAAAAGCCTTTTGCATAAATTCATACTGGAGCATTTTTATCCCTCTTTATTTGTCCGTTTTTGTGTGTGGTGATGATGATGTAGACACTCCTCGTTGCAGTCCGAGGGAGGAATTTCCGTTATTCCCGAATCGGAAAGAAGCAAAATCCTGCTTGCCTCGTTTGCTATTCCCGTTATATCATGGGTTATCATAACAACCGTAAGACTCTTTTCACGGTTAAGCCTTGCAAGAAGCGAATAAAGCAGTCTTTCGGTTTCGCTGTCGATACCGTTTGACGGCTCGTCGAGAAAAATTATTTCAGGCTCGCTTACAAGAGCGGCGGCTATCATCGCCCTTTGCTGCTGACCTCCCGACAGATTGCCGATTAGCTTTTTGGACTTGTCCTCCATTCCCACAAGAGAAAGAACCGCACTGACACGCTTTTTCTGCTCTTTGTTTATAAATTTAAAGCGCCCGATTTCGGAATAAAGCGCCGCCGACACAATTTCCTCAACCGTTGCGGGAAAGTCCTTGGATATCTGACCTGCATTCTGCGGAATATACGCAATTCTGCTTTTGGATTTAAAATGCCCCGCTTCCTCGCCGAAAATCGTTACTTCTCCGCTTTCGGGCTTTAGCTCCCCCAAAATAAGCTTAATCAGAGTGCTTTTGCCCGTTCCGTTGCCGCCGATTATTCCGATGTAATCGCCCCTGTTTATATCAAAAGATGCGTTTCTTATTACATATTCATTATCGTAGCCGAAGCTTATGTTTTTTGCTGAAACTATGCTCATTTAAGCACTTCCTTTAAGGTTTCGAGGTTCTCGTTCATCAATGAGAAATAATCGCTTCCGCTTTGCTCCTTCTCGTCGGAAAGCCTTTCAATGCTGTAAAGAGGACGGTAATCGCCGTTTATTTCCTTTGCTATCGCCTCTGCGGTTGAGGTGCTTTCTCCGTCGGCGTAAAATACCGTCTTAATTTTATTTTCATTTGCAAAGTCAACGATTTTTGCCATATCTGCGGGAGAAGGCTCGCTTCCTGCGGAAGAACCCTCTGCCGAAACCTGATTAAATCCGTATTCCCTGCACATATACCCGAAAGCACTGTGAGATGTAATTATGTTTTTTTGAGAAAGATTTGCGGCGGCGTCTTTGAAGCTCTCGTCAAGCTGATTTAACTGCTCGGTATATTTCTCGAGGTTAGACTTGTAATAATCGGAATTTTCGGGATCTGCCGCACAAAACGCCTCGGCGATATTTTGCATCTGAATTTTTGCAATGCACGGGTCAAGCCAGATATGAGGGTCCAAACCGGAGCCCTCGCTTATTAAATCCGCTCCGTCGGAGGAATTTACAAAGACAACATTACTGTCCTTAAGCGTTTCCTGCACCTTGTCAATCCAATGCTCGAAGCCTGCGCCGTTATATATTAACAAATCCGCTTTGCCGAATGCAATCATATCCT
>JBJESI010000072.1:0-2640 GCA_051882715.1 Oscillospiraceae bacterium | reverse complement strand
CTCCAAAGCTCCTCTCCGCTCTGTGCATAATAGATTTTAAGAGCGTAATCGTCGCTTTTTTCCTTTACAGCCTCGGTATTTACCTTTATATCGCTTATTACCTTTGCAGCTTCAAAGGCTTTAACCGTTACGCAGGTGTTTATACCTGCCTCGATTTCTAATTTGTTATCAGAGCCTGAGAAGGTCTTTGTCTTAATTGCCTCCGCCTTAACGCACACAACGCTTGCGTCGCCGCTGATATCCGAAGAAAGCTCATATTCAAAGGGCTCGTTTTTCTCGCAAAGAACAATTCTGCCGTCGGTGTTTCTCGCAAGAACGCTGACGCAAAGGTTTCCGAACACGGAAAGCCTGCCGTCGATTATTTTGGCGGTAGCATCTCCGATTTCGCTCCATGAGCCTACAACCGATGAGATTTCCTCAGAGGGACTAAGCTCCGCTTTCTTTATAAAGCTTCCTCTTATAATTTCGGGAGTGCTTTCAAAACGAACATTTGAGGCAACGCACTCGGCATCGTATTTTGTGGAATATGCGTCGGTAATGACCGTTATTTCCTCCTCGGAGCAAGCTTCACATTCAACAAAAATCAAGTATTCGCAGGAAAGAGTTTTTATCTCGCCGTTTGCGCCCTTTACCGGAGTGAGCTCGCACATTACAATTTTTGAATCAAAATTGCATCTGTCGTCCTCGGAAATTCCGTTCAGGTCGATAATCTGGCTTACGGGAATATCAAATGACATATCCGAAATTTCGCCGTTTTCCTTTTTATATAAAACCTCCGAATTGATTTTTGCCTTGAAGATGATTTTATTTGCAATTATCTTTGTCTGTATCATATCAAGCGTTTCGCAGGTTTCTATTGTTGAGGCGAAGGACTCCGCTTCGTTTAAATCAATTTCCTCACGAACCGTAAAATACTTCGATACTCCAAGGCGTGATACCACGCATTTTTTCTCGGCGGGTTTCAGCTGAATTCCGCAGCCCTCCGCAGAACGGGCGATATCCTGATAAACGCTGTCCTCAACATTTATCTTACAGCTTACGGCTCCCCTTATATCAATACGGCGCTCGTTTACCGCTCTGCAGTTCATGTAGTCTGATTTTGCGGTTACCCTTACCGTAGGCTCCGCAGTCTCCTTGGGCAAATCCACGCTCTTTGAGAATGTGTACTTCTGGTCAATGATTTCTACCGTTGAAGACTCGGGCGCTTCATACAGTACCTTTATAAATACTGCGGCGTCGATAATCAGCTTGTTTCCCGAGCATTTTGCCGATATGACCTTGGGGCTTACCCTGCATTTGAGGATTTTAAATATGTCGGGATAGTAGTCGGGTAGTATGTAATCAAGCTCCACCGGCTGCTCTGCGCTCCCGTCATATATCACCTCGTTTACGCTTACAGACTGCCTTGTTAGTTTAAAATCCATTTTTTATCCTCCGTTCCGCTTTTGTGGCAGCGATTTTCTGAAAATGAGTTAGAGTCCTGTCTTGCCGCATGAAGCGGTACCGACATCTTGCTTAACTTATATTCGGGACTTGTTCGCTTTATTACAAAATTTAGAAGAACGGATTGATTTTTATCCGATTATGTGTTACTATGGTCAGTAGAGTCAAGATAATTATAAAATCTGCAAAGGACGGACTTTATGAAGGATTTAATAATTAAATACAAAAAATACATAAGCTACATATTTTTCGGCGTGCTGACAACCGTTGTGTATTTTATAAGCTACGGCTTGTTCAGATTTTTCGGACTTTCTGAATTTTGGGCAACGGTTCCCGCATGGTTTTTCTCGGTTTTGTTTGCCTTTGTTACAAACAAAATTTTCGTGTTTGAAAGCAAGACGAAGGGGTTTTCTCAATTCTTCGGGGAAATGCTTAAATTCTTTGCCGCAAGAGTATTCTCCCTGGGAGTAGACCTTGCCGTAACATGGTTTTTCATTGATGTGCTTAATTTCTCCGAAGGCTGGAGAGAATGGGTCGTAAAAATTATTTCAAACATTATTGTTCTGATTTTAAACTTCGTTTTAAGCCAGTTTCTTGTCTTTAACAAAAAGGATAAATAAGCGTTAAAATCCCCGTATCTAAAAAAGATACGGGGATTTATTATGCTTCTGTTATCCGAGCGGCTAAGTCCTCCAAATCCGAATATTTTGAAAGAGAATAGCAGGTACTTCTGTATTTTGCGGCATCGGGAATTCCTTTAATATACCATGCGGCGAATTTTCGGGCTTTGAACATTCCGTTCTTTTCGCCGAATTCATCCGTTATCATTCGGACGTGTCTGAGCATAACCTGCATTTTTTCTGCAATGTCGGGCTCTGGGAGAATTGTCCCGCTTTCAAAATACTCTTTTATCGTTTTAAAAATCCACGGATTTCCGTAGCTTCCCCTGCCGACCATTACAAGATCGCAGCCTGTCTGCTCGTACATATTTAAACAATCGGACAGAGTAAACACATCTCCGTTTCCTATAACGGGTATTTTTACGGCTTCTTTTACCGATTTTATGATTTTTAAATCTGCATTTCCCGAATACATCTGCGCCCTTGTTCTTCCGTGAACAGTTACAGCCGCCGCTCCCGCCGACTCCATTCTCTTTGCAAAATCTACTGCATTGACGCAGGTATCGTCCCAGCCCTT
>JBJESI010000071.1:0-2699 GCA_051882715.1 Oscillospiraceae bacterium | reverse complement strand
ATCGTTCGGTTTAAATCAGTAGGTCATCGTGGATAACATATACTATTTTTCTTCGCCGATCGGAACTTTGTGTATATGTGATAATTCAAAGGCAGTTACCTCTATATACGTATTAAACAGTGAAAATTTTGAGCAAAATTCTCCGTCCCCTATCGGGCTTGAAGCAAGCCGCCAGCTTCAAGAATACTTTTGCGGTAAAAGGAAAGACTTTTCTTTCCCTATCGCGCCGAAAGGAACGGAGTTTCAGAAAAAAGTATGGGCGGAGCTCTTGAAAATCCCATACGGGCAAACAAAAACCTATGGGGAAACAGCAAGAGAGATAGGAAATCCGAAAGCTGTGCGTGCCGTGGGAAACGCCTGCAATAAAAATCCGATTTTGATAGCCATACCCTGTCACCGAGTGTTAGGGGCAAATAAAAGGCTTACAGGATATGCGGCGGGACTTGACAAAAAAGAATTTCTTCTGTCCATGGAGGAACGTGTTAAGATAATATAAACAAAACCGAGACTCGTATTTTGTCACTTTATACAAAATTTCGGCTTTGATGTGGAAATTCACAAAAAATCATTGACATTCGCATATGTGATTTGTATAATATAGATGAGATACGAAACATACACAAATTTTGTATGTCCTTTGTATCATTTGTTGTCTCCTTTCTTTTGTTCTACACATATTAATCCTTTTTTTCTTTGTTGTTAAGGCAGAACCTTTCGGTTTTGCCTTGTTTTCTTTTTTAGGCAAATAAAACTGACCGCAACCTTGAGTTATTTTTAAAAAATGCGTGCATTTTATATAATAATGTGATATAATTGTTATCAATATCAAATTGTATTTGGAAGTGAAAACCAATGGCAAAAGAATATGATGTAATCATCGCAGGAACAGGGGTTGCAGGACTTTATACCGCTCTTAATCTGGACAGCAGCGTAAAAGCCCTGCTCATATCCAAGCGTGAGCTTACACTTTGTAATTCCGCATTGGCACAGGGCGGAATCGCCTCGGTAATCGACGAAAAAAACGATTCGTTTCAGCTTCACATAAACGATACGTTTATAGCAGGCGGTTTCAAAAACAACATGGAGCATACAAACATTCTCGTACATGAGGGTCCGGACTGCGTGCGTGATATTATGAAGCACGGCGTTGAGTTTGACAAGAACGAGGACGGTTCTTTAAACCTCACTCTTGAGGGAGGCCACAGCCGCCGCAGAATTGCTCACCATAAGGACGCTACGGGATTTGAAATGGTAACAAAGCTTCTTGCCGAGGTGCAAAAGCTCCCGAATGTAGATATCATGGAATCGGCAATGCTCTGCGACTGCCGCAAAATCGACGGCGGATTTTTGGCTGATATTTTAAAGGGCGAGGAGCACAGCTACTTCACCGCTCAGTATATAGTTTTTGCAACAGGAGGTATCGGCAGAGTTTACGAATACACAACAAACTCCGCCATCGCAACGGGCGACGGCATTGCGCTGGCTTACGCCATGGGAGCGCAGATTAAAAACCTCAGCCTTGTGCAGTTCCACCCTACGGCTTTCGCAAATCACAACACAAGGGAATGCTTCCTTATTTCCGAGGCGGTCAGAGGCGAGGGCGCATATCTTTACAACTGCAACGGCGAGCGCTTTATGCAAAAATACGACGAGCGCCTCGAGCTCGCTCCGAGAGATGTAGTTTCGGGCGCAATTATTCAGGAAGCGGCTCATACGGGCTCCAACGATTTTTACCTTGATATTTCCCACAAGGACTCGGAGTTTCTGATAAACCGTTTCCCCATGATTTACAAAAATCTTAAGAAAGCGGGCTATGACTTAACAACCGAAAAGGTTCCGATTTTCCCCTGCCAGCACTACCTGATGGGCGGAATAAATGTTGACAGCAACGGCGAATCCTCAGTCGAGGGCGTTTATGCAGCCGGAGAATGCTCTCACACGGGGGTTCACGGAAACAACCGCCTTGCGAGCAATTCCCTGCTTGAAGCGCTTGTGTTCTCCAAGCGAATTGCCCATGACATAAACTCAAAGCTTGCGGCGGGCAGGAAGAAAATAACCGTCCCTGAAATTAATTTCAATTACGGAACGGTTCCTCTTAAAAAAGGTGTAAGGACAAGAATACGCCATATCATGCAGCATTCTTACTTCGTCATTCCCAACAGAAGCTATTTAAAAGAGGGATTTGCCGAGCTTCAGGATATTCTTGAATACCTTTCCGACGAAAACCTGAAGGTCACAACCGACCTTGTGGAGGCAAGAAGCCTTGCCACAGTAGCGTATATCATTTTAAGGGAAGTAATTTAGGAGGATAAAATGAATTTACCGCAGTTTTATATTGACGATATAATAAAGCGAGCTGTTACCGAGGATATTAACTATATCGACGTAGCAACGGACTACCTTATTCCCGACGACTCAAAAACCGCCGCAAGGCTCGTCGCCAAAGCGGAGGGAGTTGTCTGCGGAATCGACGTTGCAAAGCGTGTGTTTACGCTTCTTGACGAAGAAAGCGAATTCTGCGCCAAAGTAAAGGACGGCGCCAGAGTAAACAAAGGCGATATTATCGCAACAGTAACGGGCAAAACCTCAGCCTTGCTTAAAGGCGAGCGCACCGCTCTCAATTTGCTTTGCCATATGTCGGGAATAGCCACAGCTACAAACGAATGTGTGAAGCTTGTCGAAGGAACAAACGCAAGCAT
>JBJESI010000070.1:0-2717 GCA_051882715.1 Oscillospiraceae bacterium | reverse complement strand
AATTTATGCCCGCCGAACACTCCCAAAAACAGACACAGCAAAATCGCCGTCCATTTGTTCTTAAGCCTGCCGGCCGCCATTGCCGTATTCATATTTGTATTTGCATTATTTATTATAATATTCGGCTGAGCGTAGTTGGCGTTTTGATAAAACTGCTCAACCTGACAGCCGCATAAAGGGCATATAACCGCTTTTTCAGCAATTTTTCCGCCGCAATGCTTACAAAATTTAGTGGGCATGGCAGGAGGCTGAAAATTCTGATTCTGCGGCTGCGGGATTGTCGGATTAACCGTTCCGTTTAGGGGTTGATTGTTGTTAAATTCATCCACTTTGCAGCACCTCTTTTTCGTATTTTATGTACTTATTATACTGTACTGTAAAATAATCGTCAATAGTTTTATAAATATTGTCAGAAATAAAACCGCGGATAAAAAATCCGCACGCTTAATAAAACGTGCGGATATGAATTTATTCAAAAATTATTCTGCTGACTTTGCCGCTCTTTTTGCCGCAATTTCAGCCTCTGCGTCCTTCTTTGAAAGGTTAATTCTGCCCTGGTCGTCAATTTCCATTACCTTTACGAAAATCTCGTCTCCGATATTTACCACATCTTCAACCTTTTCAACACGGTTCGGAGCAAGCTTTGAAATATGAACCATTCCGTCCTTGCCCGGAGCAAGCTCAACAAATGCGCCGAAGCTCATTATGCGAACAACCTTGCCCTTGTAAATCGCACCGATTTCGGGGTCGTTTGCGATGGTGTTGATAACGGAAACCGCCTGATTTGCTTTGTCAAGGTCGATGCCCGATACAAAAACATTTCCGTCGTCGTCAATGTCGATTTTAACATCGTAATCAGCGCAAAGCTTCTGAATAACCTTTCCGCCCGAACCGATAACCTCACGGATTTTGTCCGAAGGAACCTTTGTTGTGAGCATCTTGGGAGCGTACTTGCTTACCTGCTTTCTGGGTTCGGGAATAGCCTTGAGCATGATTTCGTCAAGAATATAAATTCTGCCCTTGCGGCAAACCTCGAAAGCTTCCTTTACAATATCCAGCGTAAGGCCGTCGATTTTAATATCAACCTGAATAGCCGTGATACCCTTGTGAGTACCGCCTACCTTGAAGTCCATATCTCCGAAGAAGTCCTCAAGTCCCTGAATGTCAATCATTGTCATCCATCTGTCGCCCTCGGTGATAAGGCCGCAGGAAATACCTGCAACAGGAGCTTTAATCGGAACGCCTGCGTCCATAAGCGCAAGAGTCGAGCCGCAGATTGAGCCCTGAGATGTGGAGCCGTTTGAGGAAAGAACCTCGGATACCATCCTTATTGCATAAGGAAATTCCTCTACCGACGGAATTACGGGAACAAGCGCTCTTTCCGCAAGTGCGCCGTGACCGATTTCACGTCTTCCCGGACCTCTGCTGGGCTTTGTCTCTCCGACAGAGTATGAGGGGAAATTGTAGTGGTGCATATATCTCTTTGAGTCTTCCTCGTCGATGCCGTCGATTTTCTGAGCGTCGCTTACGGGACCGAGCGTTGCGATTGTGAGGACCTGAGTCTGTCCTCTTGTGAAAAGTCCCGAGCCGTGAACTCTGGGGAGAAGTCCGACCTCGCTTGCCAAGGGACGGATTTCGTCGAGCTTTCTGCCGTCTACACGCTTGCCGTCGTCAAGAAGCCAGCGGCGTACAACGAATTTCTGAAGCTTGTAAATGCACTCGTCAATCATAGCGGCGTTGCTTCCGTCTTCGGCGTCGAATTTCTCGTGGAGCTCGTCCTTAATAGGCTGAAGTCTTGCTTCACGGATATTTTTATCGTCGGTATCGAGAGCGTATCTGATTTTTTCGATAGCCTCTTTCTCGATAGCGTCGTACAAATCGTGGTCAACGTCCTGCTCCTCGTAAGCGAATTTGGGCTTGCCGATCTGAGCCTGAATGTCTTTAATAAACGATACTATCTTCTGAATTTCTTTCTGACCGTAAGCGATTGCCTCAAGCATTTTATCCTCGGGAACTTCGTTTGCGCCTGCCTCAATCATAACGATTTTCTTTTCGCTGCAAACAAGGTTTAAGTTAAGGTCGCTCTTCTGACGCTGCTCCAAATCGGGGTTGAGAACGATTTCGCCGTCAACAAGTCCCACATAGGCGCTTCCCACAGGGCCGTTCCACGGGATATCGGAAATTGAAATAGCGATTGAGGTTGCGATAAGTCCCACAATTTCGGGAGAAACATCAGGGTCGCTTGCAAGAACGGTCATAACAACGGAAACATCGTTACGCATATCCTTGGGGAAAAGCGGGCGGATAGGACGGTCAACCATTCTCGACACGAGAATGGCCTTCTCGCTGGGCTTGCCCTCACGCTTCAGGAAAGAGCCGGGGATTTTGCCAACCGAATAAAGCTTCTCCTCGTAATCAACCGAAAGCGGGAAAAAGTCAACGCCTTCACGGGGCTTGGGGCTTGCGGTTACGTTGGCCATAACAACGGTTTCGCCGTATCTTACCCAGCATGAGCCGTTTGCAAGGCCGCAGGTTTTGCCTGTTTCAACAACAAGCTTTTTGCCGCAGTATTCTGTTTCAAAGGTTCTGTAATTTTCAAACATTTTTAAATCCTCCTGTTTTAATAATTCTTTTGCATTTCAGGCGGATTTAGCAATAAATAACAACTTGGGAACAAACAAAATCTGCACCTCCTGATGCGGTATTTGATAAGATTG
>JBJESI010000069.1:0-2725 GCA_051882715.1 Oscillospiraceae bacterium | reverse complement strand
AAATACGTGCAATCGGAATTTCAAACTTTTATGCCGACCGTATGGTTGATTTTGCGCTGTCCGATGATGATATGGCTGTAATTGCCGCTTTGGATAAAAACGAAAGCTCATTTTTCTCTCATCAGGAGCCATCCGTTGTCGAGTGGTTTGTAGGCATGGTTGATGAAAGAAAAAAACAGCAGGACTGCACAAAAGAGAAAAAGATTTGGTAAAGAGGGGCGAATATGATATACTCGCACAGTATACATATTTGCTTATCATTGACTTTGCATAAGTAAATCCCCTTAGAGTATTTTCTGAAATCTACTCTAAGGGGATTGTTATATTACGAAAAACCTGCGTCTTATTCAAATAAGGGGCTAAGCCGCAAAATTCGTTTGAATACTACATATTTTTGAGAGCTTCGAGATTTTTTTCGATAAGCTCATATCTCTGTTTAACACAGTCAACGGAACGGAGCGGGTCGGAGGGGGTGTTGAAGGTGTAGTCCATAAGCTTCTCGACAGTCGTTGAAGCTACATGAACTCTTGTATCCGAGGAAGCGTAGTAAATGTAAACCTTGTCACCGTCAACGATTGCGCCGTTTGTGAAAACAACATTTGAAACATCTCCGACTCTCTCTTCACCCTGAGGGCAGATGAAAAGACCGGAGGGAGAAGCGATAAGCTTTGACGGATCGTTTAAATCTGTCGCAAAAACATAGATTACATAGCGAAGTCCTGCGGCGGTATTTCTAACACCGTGAGCAATGTGAATCCAGCCTTTTTCCGTTTTAATGGGAACAGCGCCTGCACCGTTTTTGGACTCTGTTATGGTGTGGTAGAGTCTGGGGCTGATAACGACCTCCTGCTCTGTGATTTCGGGATGGAGAATATCATCGGCAAGACCGAAGCAAACGCCTCCGCCTGAGCCTGTTTCGATGAAGTCATCCTGAGGACGGGTATAGAAAGCATATTTGCCGTTTACAAATTCGGGATGCAAAACAACATTTCTCTGCTGAGGAGATTTTGTTTTAAGGTTGGGGAGACGCTCCCACGTTTTTAAATCCTTTGTGCGTACAATGCCTGCCTGCGCAACTGCGGCGGAGAGGTCGGGATTTGATGTGTCCTTGCTTTCGGAACAGAACACGCCGTAAATCCAGCCGTCCTCGTGCTGAGTAAGGCGCATATCGTAAACATTGGTCTCCTCCGGCTGAGTGTCGGGAAGAAGAACGGGGAAATCCCAGAATTTAAATCCGTCAACGGGGCTGTCGCTTTCGGCAACTGCAAAGAAAGACTTTCTGTCATTGCCCTCGACTCTTGCAACGAGATAATACTTGCCGTTAAGCTTGATTGCGCCGGCGTTTAAAACGGCATTGATGCCGAGCCTTTCCATAAAGTACGGATTTGAAGCCTCGTTAAAATCATATCTCCAAATAAGCGGAGCGTGATCCTTTGTAAGAACGGGATTTTTATAGCGGTCGTATATACCGTTATAAACATCTGTAACCTCGTTCTTTTTTGCAATGAGAGCCTCATATTTTGCAAGCTCTTTTTTGTAGTTTTCTGTGAAAATGCTCATAATATTTCTCCTTAAAATTATTGTGCAGATTGTATCATGGACGAAATCATATTCTCGTTTGTCCACGAGAGACTGTTCCTGTCGAGAATAGTAAAATCTCCGCCGTCGTCCCAAATAAAGCAGGGAATACCCTTGCTCCTTGCGGATTTAACATAGTATGCCGCCCATTCTGTGCGGGCGTCGGGCTCGACCGTCTTTTTCGCACCGAACTCGCCCATTATAACGGGAATATCCTTTGAAACAAATTTATTATAAAGTATTTCCATTGTATCGTCAATTTCTTTTTTGCCTGAGTCCGTAAGCTCTCCTCCCTTATTGATAAACCGCCACGGAATATATGCGTGAACGGAAACAATAACGTGGCTGTCGTTATTGGGAATAACGAGGCTGTCAAGAGCGTCAACGCCTGAATTTGCGCCATAGGGAGTTACCATAAGAAATCTTGAGCTGTTCGTTCCGCCTGTTGCTCTTACGGAGTCAACAAAGGTTTTGAGATAGCTGTTGAGGATTTCACGTTCCTTCGGAGTGCCTCCGTCCCATTCGTTGGCACTTTTAAGCGTTCTGGGCTCGTTTAAGCCCTCAAAAATAAGATGCTCGTCATAGCTTTTGAAGCGTTCTGCAATCTGAGTCCACAGTGCGCTGATTTTTGCGTTGACCTCTTCAAAATGCTCTTCGTCAAGCAACGCCCAAAGCTCCTCGTGGTGGGTGTTGAGAATTACGTACAAATCATTGTCGACGGCGTAATCGACTACCTCCTTAACGCGTTTCATCCAGCTTTCGTCCATCTTGTAATCCGGAGCGTCTCCGATATGCTCGCCCCAGCTTACGGGAATACGTATTGCATTAAAGCCCGAGTCCTTGACAAAGCGAACAAGCTCCTCTGTTGCAAGGGGATTGCCCCATGCGGTTTCCCATGACTCCGGGACATTTTCCTTGTTCTTTCTAATATAATCGGTTTCTCCGCCGTAGCTTTCAAGCGTATTTCCCAGATTCCAGCCGATTTTTATATTTGAAACAAATTCGGCGGCGGTCATTTCAATAGCTTTCGGTTTGTCTGCACAGCCGACTGCGGCGCAAGCCATTATTGCCGCCGCAGAAAAAGCGGCCAATTTTATAACAGCCTTTTTCATTTATAAACCTCCAAATCAAACTAAACATATTCTAA
>JBJESI010000068.1:0-12484 GCA_051882715.1 Oscillospiraceae bacterium | reverse complement strand
GCGTGGTAACAAGCACACGCTCGCCCTTTTGGCTTCGCTCGTTGATTTCCGAAAGCAAATCGTCAATCTGCCCCTCAACGGGCTTTACGATGATTTCGGGGTCAAGAAGCCCCGTCGGTCTTATAAGCTGTTCAACGATCTGCGTGCTTTTTTCCCGCTCGATAGGTCCGGGCGTTGCGCTTACAAACACCGCCTGGTTTATGTGACTGTAAAACTCGTCGAAATTAAGCGGTCGGTTGTCGTAGGCGGACGGGAGCCTGAAGCCGTAGTCAATAAGAGTCTGCTTTCTTGCGTGGTCTCCTGCATACATTCCCCTAACCTGCGGCAGACTTACATGGGACTCGTCCACAATAAGCAGAAAATCATCGGGAAAATGGTCGAGCAAAGTGTAAGGCGTGCTTCCCGCAGGCCTGCCCGACAGCACCCTCGAATAATTTTCAATACCCTTGCAAAAGCCTATTTCACGCAGCATTTCGATGTCGTAATTTGTGCGCTGAGCAATTCTCTGCGCCTCGATAAGCTTCTTGTTTTCGTTAAAATATTCTACCCTTTCGCAAAGCTCGCGCTTTATCTCAGCGATGGCCGCCTCCATCTTTTCGGGAGGGACGATGTAATGGGACGCAGGAAAAATCAGCGCATGGGAAACAACCGCCTTTACCTCGCCCGTGACAACATTTATCTCACTTATTCTGTCTATTTCATCGCCGAAAAATTCAATCCGTATGGCCGTATCGTTTGAAACCGCAGGGAAAACCTCAACCGTGTCGCCTCTTACCCTGAACTTGTTGCGGACAAAATTCATGTCGTTGCGCTCGTACTGGATTTCCACAAGCCGCTCCATAACCTCCTCACGGCTCTTTTGCATACCCTGACGGACGGAAAGCATCATATCACGGTAGTCCTCGGGGCTTCCGAGAGAATAGATGCAGGAAACGCTTGCAACGATTATTACATCTCTGCGCTCCGCAAGAGCGGCGGTTGCCGAATGTCTCAGCTTGTCAATTTCGTCGTTTATTGCGCTGTCCTTCTCGATATAACTGTCCGTGCCGGGAATGTACGCCTCCGGCTGGTAGTAGTCGTAATAGGACACGAAATATTCAACCGCATTTTCGGGAAAAAACTCCTTAAACTCCGAGCAAAGCTGAGCCGCAAGGGTTTTGTTGTGGGCAAGAACAAGGGTTGGCCTGTTGACTCTCTCGATGACATTTGCCATTGTAAAGGTCTTGCCGGAGCCCGTAACGCCGAGCAGAGTCTGCTCCTTGTCGCCTCTGTTTATGCCCTCCACAAGCTTTTCAATCGCCCGGGGCTGGTCGCCTGTCGGTTTGAATTTTGAATGAAGCTTAAACATTTTTACTCCTTTTTGTTTAAAATCGAGCGAAAAATCTTCAATATCCCTGAATGTTTATTATACCACACTTATTATAAAAAAACAAGTGTTCGTTTCCGCTTCTTTCTAAAGATTATTTATCCCGAAAAAAAGCGGCGGACCGAGATCCGCCGCACAAAATATGTTTACCGAAGCGAGTAAAGATATATATTTCTTTCCCGCTCAAAATCAAGAGTTGTACTCGGTCCGTGCCCGCAGTACAATTTGTAATCCCCCGACAGCGCTTTCAGCCTTTTGAGAGACTCGATATGCTCCGACGGGCTTGACGAATACACGTCCGACCGGCCGACGCTTCCCATGAAAATCAAGTCCCCGCAAAAAATATTGCCATCAATCTCAAAACAGCTGCTGCCCTTAGTGTGGCCGGGAGTGTGAATGACCGTAAACTCCTTGCCTGCAAAGGGAATTTTATCGCCGTCCGAGAAGGTTTTGTCCGCTCCGAAGGGAACAAAGCCGTAGCTTGAGTCCCAATCGCCCAGACTTTTTTCAGCCGAAGTAAGAAGCTCGGCGTCAAGCCTGTGAATGTAAATTTTTGCGCCTGTTTCACCCCTGAGCCAAACCGCTCCGCTTACATGGTCAAAATGTCCGTGGGTAAGAAGTATAAGCTCCACACGCAGTCCGTTCTGCTTAATATAATCAAGCACGCTGTCGCTCGGTATGCCTATGTCGATAACCGCCGCAGAGCCGTTTTCGCTGACAACATAGCAGTTTGCGCCGAAGCTGCCCAAAGAAAAGGTTTTAATCTCCATCAATTTTTTCCCGTCCTTGTAATTTTAACAACGTCCTTTACCGCCTCGATTTTTTTGATAACAAATTCAAGCTGGTCAAGTCCTGTTACGTCAATGGTCGCCACAACCGTTGCGTTTCCGTCCTTAAGCTCCCTTGCGGAAATCTCATGAACGGGTATGCGAAGCCCTGCAAGCACGGAAGCCACATCCGAAAACAGGCCGTCCCTGTTATATGCGGAAATTTCCAAGGTTGTGCGGTAGCTCTGACCTTTCTCCTTATGCCAGTGCGCCTCAACCCATCTTCCCGCATTTTCGGGATTTTGCTTTCCTGCAATAACGTTAACGCAGTCGGTTTTGTGTATCGACACGCCGTGTCCTCTGGTAATAAAGCCTACAATATCGTCGCCGGGCAGAGGATTGCAGCACTGCGACAGCTTTATCAGACAGTTGTCAAGCTCGTCCACGATAATTCCGCTGTGTATTTTGCCCTTATGGCCGTTTTGCTTCTGCTCGGCAACAAGCTGAATATCCCTGCTTGTCTTGGCGATTTTGCCGTACTCCTCCTTGAGCCTTTGCATATAGTTTGTGATAATCAGTCCGCCGTAGCCTACCGCCGCATACAGGTCGTCGATATTGTCGAAATTCTTGCGCTTCGTAGCGTCGAGAAGAAGCTTCTCCTTGGTCTTTTCGTCGGCTATTATGCCGTTTCGCTTAAGCTCCCGCTCGATAACCGCCTTGCCCTCTTCAATATTCTCCTCACGGCGTTCACGCTTGAACCAGAGCCTGATTTTTGACTTAGCTTCGCTGGTTTTTGCGATGGAAAGCCACGCGCGGCTGGGTCCGTGATTTTGAGCGTTGGTGGTAAGGATTTCAACAATTTCTCCTGTTTTTATTCGGTGATCCAGAGGCGCAATTCTTCCGTCAACCTTTGCGCCGTTCATTTTGTTGCCGACCTCGCTGTGAATAGCGTAGGCAAAGTCAACAATCGTCGCTCCGACGGGGAGAGCAAAGACATCTCCCTTAGGCGTAAAAGCAAATACCTCCTCCGGGGCAATATCGGTTTTTATGGAGGAAACAAGGTCGGTGGCTTCCTCCGAGGTCTGCTGTGCCTCGATAAGCTGGCGAACCCACGCAAGCCTTTCCTCCAGCTTGTCCTTGCCCTGAATTCCCGCCTTGTATTTCCAGTGGGCGGCAATTCCCAGCTCGGCGGTGTGATGCATCTCCGTCGTTCTTATCTGCACCTCAAAGGGTATGCCCTCCCTGCCGATAACGGTGGTGTGCAGGGACTGATACATATTCGCCTTTGGGGTAGAAATGTAGTCCTTAAACCTGTTGGGTATGGGCTTAAACATATCGTGAATTATGCCGAGGACATTATAGCACTCGGCTATTGACGAAACAATAACCCTTACCGCATAAATATCGTATACCTCATCGAAGGATTTTCCCACAATGTAAACCTTTTTGTAAATTCCGTAAAGGCTCTTTACCCTGCCCTCGATTACAGGCGGCGGAGTCATATCCTTCAGCCTGTCGGCAATTCTCGATTTTATGGATTCAATAAAGGCTTCCCTTTCCTCCTTGCGGTTGTCCAGCATCCTTTCGATTTCATCGCAGGCGTAGGGGTCAAGATAATGGAAAGCCAGATCCTCAAGCTCCTCCTTTACCGCACGTATTCCCAAACGGTGCGCTATGGGAGCAAATATATCCATTGTTTCTCTTGCGATATTCCTGCGCTTATGCTCCGGCATATATTTAAGCGTCCGCATATTGTGCAGGCGGTCGGCAAGCTTGATGATTATAACTCTGATGTCGGCGGACATGGCAAGCAAAATCTTGCGGACATTTTCCGCCTGCTGTTCCTCCTTTGTGGAAAGGGGAACCTTTTCAAGCTTTGTAAGTCCGTCCACAAGAGTTGCGACGTCGCCGCCGAAGTTCTTTTTTATTTCGTCAAGGGTATGGCCCGTGTCCTCCACAACATCATGGAGAAGGGCGGCGCAGATGCTGTCGGTATCCATTCCGAGCTCGAGCAGTATATACGAAACCGCAAGGGGATGAATAATATACGGCTCCCCCGAGTAGCGTACCTGGTCTTTATGAGCGTCCTTTGCAAAGTCGTACGCAGCTACGATTTTACCCAAATCGTACTGCCTGTCTCCGCTCATTATTTTTTGAATAAGCGCGTCAATGGTGTATACCATACAGCTCCCCCTAACCCTTTAGTGACGATAATATCTGCGAGCTTTCAAGCGAAACCCTGCGCTCGGCTTTTAGCGCCGTTACCGTTTGATTTACGGCGTCGCAGGTACAAAGCCCCAGCTCGCACAGAATATCTATTGCAAGCATCATCATGCAGTAGCTGATTTTTGTTTTCCAAAGCTTAAAGCAGAGCGTGTCAAGCGAGAGCGTTCTGCCTTGAAGAAATTTGTAAATTGCGCCGATTTGCTCACGCTCGGGAATAATCCGTGAGGCAAGTCTTTTGTCAAAGCCCTCACCCAGCCGTATGCCCTCGTACACGGCCTTTGCGTTGAAGTACCTGTCCTGAGCAAAGCCCGACGGTCTGATGTCGTTAATCACTATCGACGGCGAAGCGTTCTTCGTGTAGGCGCTTATATCCAAGCTCACAAGCATTTCCACGCTTTCGCCCTCGGCAAACGGGAACTTTTCCGCAGGGATTTTAAAGCTTACCGCAAAGAAGCCGCTCTTGCCCTCGTAATCGAATTTTATCTGAGTGAATTTCCCGCCCTTTATGGGTCTTACGGCGGTTATAACTGCATTTTGTATTTCAAACATCGGGCGCTTGTTGCCCTCGCCGAAGGGTTCGAGATATTTCAGCTCACGGATATTTTCAACGGTTATTTCGTCCGCCCTGATGACCATGTCCGCACAGCTTGCGCCTATGGGCATAGCCTCAAAATTATCCCTTGCATAGGAATTTATTCTTTCCGTAAGCTCACTGATTTTATCTGTTTTCACGGTCAGTCCCGCCGCCTTGTGGTGTCCTCCGAAGCGTACAAGGCTGTCCTTGCAGGCGCAAAGAGCTGTGTATATGGAAAATCCGTCCACACTGCGCGCCGAGCCGTGAGCCTCGTTCCCGTCAACGGTGAGAACTATAACAGGCTTCTGATAAATCTCAAGAAGTCTTGCGCTCACTATGCCCAAAACTCCCTGATGCCAGCCCTCGCCGGCAAAAACAAGCACTCTCCTGTTTAGAATATCCGGATTTTCACGGATTTGAGCGTCTATTTTTTCAGATATTTCCGCTTCGGTTTCTTTTCGCTTATCGTTCGTTTCGCAAAGAATACGGGCAAGCTCGTCAGCCTCGTCCTCGTCCTCGCTGAGAAGAAGCTCCGCCGCAAGCTCCGCATTTGAAAACCGCCCTGCGGCGTTTATCCTCGGAACAAGTCGAAAGGCTATGTCTGAAGAATTGATTTCTCCCTTTATTCCGCTTCTTTCCATGAGCCTTACAAGGCCGGGACGCTCGGTGTTCGGAAGAAGCTCAAGTCCCTTTGAAACAATCGCCTTGTTTTCCGATTTAAGCGAAACAATATCGCCTACCGTAGCGATTGCCGCAAGGTCGCCGTACTGCTCAAAAACAAAGTCGATGTCCCCGTCCTCCATGGCGCAAACCAGCAAAAATGCAACTCCCGCGCCGCAAAACTCCTTGAACTCGGAACGGCTGTCGACCCTGTGCAAATCAACCACCGCCTCCGCTCTGGGAAGCACCTCTCCCGCCTGATGATGGTCGGTAACAACAAGCTTCATTCCAAGCTCGTAAACGAGCTCCGACTCGTCAATGGCGGAAATTCCGTTGTCAACGGTTATAATCAGGTTTATTCCGTCTTCAAAAAGGCTTTTTACCGCACTTTTATTCATACCGTAGCCGTTTGCTCTGTCCGGAATGTAATGCGTAACATCTGCGCCGAGATTTTCAAGATAGCTTTGCAAAATTACCGTAGCGGTTACGCCGTCGCAGTCGTAATCGCCGAAAATACAGATTTTTTCGCCTGCCGCAACAGCTTCCCGAATTGCGTCAACTGCCTTTTGCATATCTATAAGCTGCAGAGGGTCGGAAATCCGAGCCTGCTCAAAAAACATCTTCTTCGCCTCTTCGGGGGTTTTTGCGCCCCTTGCGGTTATAAGGCGGCTGAGAAAGCTGCTTATTCCAAGCTCTTCGGATATTTGCTTTGCCGCTCTGTCGTCGGAAGTACCGACCTGCCATTTTTTTATGCTCATATAAAATCTAAGTTTAAGGGCTTATTCACTTTTAAAGAGGCAAAAACCGCGCCGCCCTTCGTGAAAAGCGCCGCTCGCCGTATCGGCAAAAAGCCCATCCTTTCAATAAAATACGCTTAATTAGATAATGCCACAAAACAAGCGTTTTGTCAATGAAAACGCCTTGATTTTTCAGCCGCTTTGCGAAGCTTATTTTGAGATAAAGTCTGCTCTTTTGTGCCAAAGCAAAAAGACCTGCACGGCTGTGCAGGTCTTTAATACCAAAGTCAATTATTTAACAGTTGCGTTCGCTGTTTCAATAGCTTTCTGAACTGCGTTGTAATTAGCCTCGAGGTTTTCTGTCCATGTTGTGCCCATCTTGAATGTGCAACGAACGAGCTCAATCATGGGTCCCTGTTCGTCAGATGTTCCTACGAGTTCATCGTTGATACCGTTTCTGAAGTCGTAAACTGCCTTGAAGGTCTCGGGATTTTCAAGCTTTTCGAGCTTGTCGAGAAGTGTATCGTCGTAACCGTAGTTTGTCTTCATCTCTTCACGGCTCTGAGCTGTTGTAGCTTCGTCATTCTTGGAAGCGCGTCTTACGTTCTGCCAAGCTGCAACGCCCTCAGGGTTGGGAGCGCCTACAACGAGCATGTGAGCGTCGATACCGAGGAGCTGATAGTAAGCGTCTGCATCGGGATCACGGGGATAAGGAACGATACCTACGTTTTCAACATAGCCGCCCTTCTTAGCATTGCAGAATGTACCCTTAAGGTCATATTCGCCTGTTGCATAGAAGAGTGTCTTGCCCTCAGCCACATAGTTGATGTTCTTCTTTGACCAGTCAAACTTCTCCCAAGGATAGTTGCACTTGGATTTGTTGAGCTCGCCGAGGAAGTTCATAGCTCTTGTAACTTCAGGTGTCTTGAGGTTGTTAACGAGCTGACCGTCTTCCAATGATACGAAAGGCTTACCTGTTGTAGCGATAACGCCCTCTTCAGGCCACCAGCCGCCTAAACCGTACTTGTCATTGTCGGGATCGCTGTATTTAACGAGCATATCCTTAAATTCTGTCCATGTCCACTTGTCCTGTGTGAAAAGCTCCCACGGATCATCGAAGCCTTCTGCCTCGATTGTGTCATAGTTGTAAACAAGGAATTCACCCTTTGAAGCGTAAGGAAGGCAAACATAGTGCTTTCCGCCCCATTCAAACTTGTCCATGAGATCCTTTGTGCCTGCCCACATATCCGAATTGAGGTCAATCAAATCGTCAATAGGAGCATACATGTTGCTGATTACACCCTTAGGATAATTGTCTCTCTCAAAGGGGAAGATGTCAGGCGAAGAGTTTGTGGAAACTCTCTGTGCAAGAACAACATAACGGTCGTCATAGGAGCAGGTCTCCGCCGAAATTGTTCCGCCGTAAGCCTCGGCAAAAAGCTTGCCCTCAGGTGTTTCTGTGTTGTAGTTCCAGCCTGCGTCCCAACAAAGCCACTTAACCTCTTTGTTTTCGAGATTCAACTCGGGGAGCGA
Organism: Oscillospiraceae bacterium; assembly: GCA_051882715.1. Taxonomy (GTDB): domain Bacteria; phylum Bacillota; class Clostridia; order Oscillospirales; family Ruminococcaceae; genus JBJESI01. The sequence goes on along the minus strand of JBJESI010000068.1, from coordinate 4,621 downwards.
CTTAGCTGCATCGGCGATAATATTCTGCATATCGCTGGACATTGATTCATCGGGCATATCCGTTGAAGATGTTCCGCCGTTGCCGCCGCCGCAGCCAACCAAGCTCATAACCGTTGTTGTTGCAAGGACAGCGGCCAAAGCAATTTTGGTAAATTTCATAAATATCCTCCTTGATTTTGCGTTTTGCAAGGGCCCTTTTACGTACAAGGGCACACCTTTACAATAAAAGTATAATGATTTTTTTGTCATATGTCAATAGACGTTTTCACTCATTTTACAGCTTAATTTTGTGTATTTTGCTAAATCGCCTCGACAAAGTGCATGACCTTGCTGTTGTAATCTCCCCACGAAGCGGGCATATCAATTCCTGCGTACATAAGCACATCTCCGCCGTAAATTTTGCCCGTTTCGCAGTCCTTGTAGTTCTTTTCGGGGTCAAGTCCCTTGAGGAAAATTCTCCTTGGGCGGCCGTTGGGGACTTTGTGAATTTCTACAAATTCGAGAAGCACCTCGCTTTTGTCCTTTGCAATGAACATCCAGCTGTCAAAGCCCGCAGAGTCGAAAGGATTTCCTATTCTGTAAAGGTCGCCGTCGCGAACAAGATGATTATATTTTTTGAACATTTCAATCTGCTCTCTTACCGCCTGCTTTTCATCGTCGGTGAGCTGTGTTACATCAAGCTCGTAGCCGAACGTTCCCGCAAGCGCAACCGCACCTCTTGTTTCAAAAGGCGTTGTTCTTCCCACGATATGGTTCGGAACGGTGCTTACGTGCGAGCCTATTGCCGAACAGGGATAAACAAAATTCGTACCGTACTGGATTTTCAGCCTTTCGGCTGCGTCGGTATCGTCAGACGCCCAAATCTGCGGCGAATAGTAGAGCATACCGGGGTCAAATCTCGCTCCTCCGCTTGCACAGTTTTCAAATAAAATGTACGGGAAATCCTTTGTAAGGCGGTTTTGAATATCATACACGCCGAGCATGTACCTGTGGTAAATTTCACGCTGTCTCGACGGAGGAAGCCCGTCGCTTCCGGCTTCGGTAATCTGCCTGTTCATATCCCATTTAACATATTCGATGTTTGCCGAGCGCAGAATTTTGCACATCTGCTCGTAAATACAGTCCCTGACCTCCTTGCGGGAGAAATCAAGAACAAGCTGGGAGCGCACGCTCGTACATTCCCTGCCGTTTATGTGAATACACCAGTCGGGATGCTTTTTGTAAAGCTCGGATTTCTGTGAAATCATCTCGGGCTCAAACCAGATACCGAACTTTAATCCCAGGGCGTTTACCTCATCCACAAGCTTCTTTAAGCCGCCCTTTATTTTATTTTCATTTACAAACCAGTCGCCGAGACTCGTTGTATCGTCGTTTCGGCAGCCGAACCAGCCGTCGTCCATAACGATAAGCTCAATGCCCAAATTTGCGGCTTCCTTTGCAATAGAAAGGATTCTGTCGCTGTCGAAATCAAAATACGCCGCCTCCCAGCAGTTGAGCAAAACAGGGCGTCTGCCGTATTTATAACGGCCTCTTATCAGATTATTTCTGTATAGGTCATGGAAGGTTCTGGACATTTTGCCGAAGCCTCCGTCGGAGTGAACCATTACAAGCTCGGGGGAAGCAAATTCCTCGCCGCTGTCAAGCTGCCAGTCAAAGTCATAGGGGTTAATGCCCATTACAAAGCGTATCTGACCGTGCTGGGAACGCTCCGCCTCGGCGAAAAAGTTTGAAGAATAAACCAGATTAAAGGCAAAAACCTCGCCTGAGTCCTCGGTAGCGTCAGGACGGGCAAGAGCCGCAAAGGGCGCAAGCTGATGCCCCGGAGCCCCTCTTGACGAATCAATGGAACGCTTTCCGTAATTTAAGCGCTCTCTTTGAATATGGCGTTCTCTCGCCCATGTTCCGTGGAGAGTAACCATATCCATATCTCTGCTGTCAAAGTCCACCGACGCAGAAAGTACCCTGCGAAGGTGCACGGTATCAGTGCCCTCGTTTTTTACCCTCACGCTTCTTGTAATAACGTCGAGATCCTCAAAAACCGTGTAAATCAAGGTAATGCGGAGATTAAGGTGTCTGTCCGTGCAATCAATCTCAAGCGTTGTACACTGACCGTCCTCGTTTTCGTATGTAGCGGGCATACCCTCAATCTCAGGCTTGCCCTTATAAATTCTGTAATCACGGTAAATTGCCTCGCAGGCGGTCATTCCGTCCTTATCCATCACCTGAACGGCGGGCTCTCTGTAATCTCCTCTTCCGCTTACGGGATATTCAAAGGACTGAACATCAAAGGAAAACGGTCCGTTTCCGTCATGGGTGGACTGAACAAATTCCTCGTCGCCTATACCCATCAGATGATAAAGGTCAGTGCCTTTCAGGCGTTTTCCGTAATAAATGTGAACAAGATATCCGGATTTTGACGCATGAAACACATAGGACGTATCCTTTGCGTCCAATTTAAAAATCCTCTGCTTCGGCTCAAAAATAATCGGCATATTCTTCCTCCTTAATAAACGGCGCCTTAAACGCCTTTTTATTAAATTTATCCGTTTTATCCGTTTTTGTCAAGAGCCGAATGCGTTATCCCCCACAACATCGCAAAGCGCAATATCAACGGGCGAAAATCCGCCCTTGTATATTCTGCTCTCGCTGCGGAAGGAAAGCGGTCCTGCTCCCTCCGACACGGGAATAGAAAGCGAAACGGCTGTGCCCTCGTTTTCCTTGGAGGAAATAATCAGCGAGCCCCCGCTTTTCTGCGAAAAGCACTTGGCGATATACAGTCCGAAGCCCGAACGCATTTTGCCGTTGTCGCTTGTCCCCGACTTATATCCGCAAAGGCAGAGTTTCGGAAGCTCCGCCGCCGAAACTCCCGTTCCGTTGTCCTTGACGGTCAGCAGAACGCTTTGACCTCTCTTTTCAAGCGTAATTTTAATTTCCCCGTCGGGAAGGGTATAAAAAAAGGCATTTGTTACGATATTGAGAAAGGCGTGGCAAAACCTGTCCGTATCGGTTTTAACGGCAATCGGCTCGTCCGGGACGCTGTACGACAGCTTCTTGTCGGTGCTGTTTATTAAGCGGTGAACGGATTCGAGAAGAGTTCTTGTAACAGCGCAGATATCCGTCTCCTCTTCCTCCCAGTCGCCGTCGGAATATTTTTTTATCTCGCTGAAATTCACAAGCTGTCTGAGCAGGGAATAACAGTTCTTAATCTGGCGCCCGGCAAGAATCGACTCCTCATACATTTCGTTTTCTTCAAAAAAATAGTTAAACTGCCTGGCAATATTCATAGCATTGAAGATGCTCGTTCTGCAATGTGCAAAAAACTCGGTCAGGTCTATACCGCAGGGATTTTTCGTCAGCTCGGCGGTATAAAAGCTAACTTTGCCCTCCGATTCATAGGAGGTAAGCTTTATATGAATTCCCACATGCTTATACACCCCGTCGCAGACGCCGCCGGGCTTAAAGCCGTCAAGCTCCGAAAGAGTTTCGGGGATAAGCGACTCGGCTTTCATACATGACCAAATCTTATTCCCCTTTATGTCAAAAATTGCGCTGTCGCTGTTGCTCCTTGCAGAGAGCGACAGCTTTACAATCTCGATAAGCTCCATTACCGACCTCTCTTAACTTAAATTGTCTTATGGCTAAATTATACAATATTATCATATCATTTGCAACAAAATTTCGATATTTTTCGCTCTTTTTCGACATTTGCCGTCTTTTAGTTTTTACCAAACCATATTATTGCCCTGCATTTTAAAAAAATTCGATAAAAATTTGTCAAAGTGCTTGATATATTTTCCGTTTTGTATTACAATATATACAGAAATTTTTTTAGGAGGAAATTCTATTATGTCAGTTAAAGTTGCTATTAACGGCTTCGGCCGTATCGGACGTCTCGCTTTCAGACAGATGTTCGGCGCAGAAGGTTATGATGTTGTTGCTATCAACGACCTCACAAAGCCCTCAATGCTCGCTCACCTTTTGAAGTATGATACAGCTCAGGGCGGCTACTGCGGCAGAATCGGCGATAACCTTCACTCAATCTCTGCTGATGATGAGGCTAACACTATCACAGTAGACGGCAAGACTCTTACAATCTACAAAGAAGCAGACGCTTCTAAGCTTCCTTGGGGCGAAATCGGTGTTGACGTAGTTCTCGAATGCACAGGCTTCTACTGCTCAAAGGATAAATCTCAGGCGCACATCGACGCAGGCGCTAAAAAGGTTGTTATCTCTGCTCCCGCAGGCAACGACCTCAAGACTATTGTTTTCAGCGTAAACGAGAACACTCTTACCGCTGACGACAAAATCATTTCCGCCGCTTCCTGCACAACAAACTGCCTCGCTCCCATGGCTAAGGCTCTTAACGACTACGCTCCCATCCAGAGCGGTATCATGAGCACAATCCATGCTTACACAGGCGACCAGATGATTCTCGACGGTCCTCACAGAAAGGGCGACCTCAGAAGAGCAAGAGCAGGCGCTGCAAATATCGTTCCTAACTCAACAGGCGCTGCAAAGGCTATCGGCCTTGTTATCCCCGAGCTTAACGGCAAGCTCATCGGTTCCGCACAGCGTGTTCCTGTTCCCACAGGTTCAACAACTATCCTTACAGCAGTTGTTA
>JBJESI010000067.1:0-2769 GCA_051882715.1 Oscillospiraceae bacterium | reverse complement strand
CGTTCATTTTCGGAAGCATTATATCAAGAATTATTGCGTCATATATTCCGCTCAGAGCATTGTCAAGCCCGTCAACGCCGTTGTAAACAGCGTCAGCCTGCATCTTGTTTTTTGAAAAAATCTGAACAAGAGCGTCGGCAAGCCTAACCTCATCCTCTACTATCAATAATCTCATGAAAACACCTCCAAGCTGTAATACGATTATAAAGAAAATTTCTTAAAATTAACTTAAATATGCTACATTTGATAGTACCACAGCAGATAAAGCGTGTCAAATCTATTTTCTTAGTATTCTCATTGAATTTAGGACTGCGATAACCATTACTCCTACATCACCGAAAACTGCCTCCCACATTCCTGCTATGCCGAAAGCGCCCAAAATAAGGAATACAGCCTTCACTCCTAATGCGAATACTATGTTCTGAAGGACAATCCGTTTTGTTTCTTTTGAAATTGCAAGAGCTTCGCAAAGCTTTGAGGGTTCGTCCGTCATTAAAACAATATCCGCCGCTTCTATAGCCGCATCCGAGCCGAGCCCTCCCATTGCTATTCCTATATCGGCACGGGCAAGAACAGGTGCGTCGTTTATTCCGTCTCCTACAAAAGCAAGCTTCTCGTCCTCATCGGACGAACAGGAAAGCTTTTCAAGTATTTTAACCTTGTCCTCGGGGAGAAGCTCTGCGTAGTATTCGTCCAGACCGATTTTTTCGGCAAAATACGAAGCCGCTTCCCTGCTGTCGCCGGTGAGCATAACGCATTTTTTCACGCCGTTTTCTTTTAGAAGCTTTATTGCTTTTTTACTGTCGTCTTTTACCTCGTCGGATATAATGATATATCCTGCAAAATCGGTATCAAGCGCTATATAAACCTTAGTTCCCGCCTCTTTTGCCTTTGTATAGGAAACTCCGAGCTTATCCATAAATTTTTCGTTGCCCGCAAATATGCTGTGTCCGTTGATTTTTGCGGCCGTACCGTAGCCCGAAAGCTCTTTATATTCCGCAATCATAGATTTATCAATATCTTTGCCGCAGGCTGCGATTATGGATTTGGCTATAGGGTGATTTGACATACACTCCGCCGCCGCACCTAAGGAAAGCAGCTGTTCTTCCGTAAAGCCTTCGGAGGGAACAAGCTTTGTTACCGTAAACACGCCTTTTGTGAGAGTGCCTGTTTTGTCAAAAACAAAGGTTTTTACCTTTCCGAGAGCGTCAAGATAATTTCCGCCTTTAATCAATACTCCTTTTTTAGAAGCCGCCCCTATTCCTCCGAAAAAAGTCAGAGGTATGGAAATAACAAGAGCGCAGGGACAGGATATTACAAGGAAAACAAAGCCCCTGTGTATCCATTCGGAAAAATTACCGAAAATCATAGGAAATACAGTTGAAATCAAAACGGCGCAGATTACTACAGCAGGAGTATAATAGCGTGAAAAAGAGGTAATAAAGTTTTCGGCGGGCGCTTTTCTTGAGGAAGCGTTCTCCACAAGCTCGATAATTTTTGAGGCGGTTGAATCGGAGTAAGCCTTCGCTACCTTTACCGTTATTACCCCATTTGTGTTTATACAGCCTGAAAGCACCTCGTCTCCGCAGGAAACTGATTTCGGAACGGATTCTCCAGTCAGAGCCATTGCGTCAATATACGATGTCCCGTCTGTTACAATCCCGTCAAGAGGTATTTTCTCTCCCGGTTTGATGACTATTTCTTCGCCTATCTTTACATCCTCAGGGGAAACCTTTATAGTAGCTTCGCCTCTTTTTACAACTGCATAGTCAGGCCTTATATCCATAAGCTCGGAAATTGACCTGCGTGAACGGTTGACAGCAATGCTCTGAAAAAATTCACCTACTTGATAAAACAGCATTACGGCAACCGCTTCCGGATACTCTCCTATTATGAAAGCCCCGACAGTTGAAATACTCATCAAAAAATTCTCGTCGAATACTCGGCCCTTAGTAATGTTTTTTACAGCTTTAAAAACAACATCAAAGCCGAGAATAATATACGATGCGATAAGCAAAATCAGTTCGGCGGTAAAGCTGATTTTAAGCCATTTAAGCATAAGCGCAAGCGCAAATAACACAGCTCCTGCGGATAATCTGATGATTATCGGTTTGTTTGAATCTTTATCTGATTTCAAAGTATTTGAAGATGTTTTTTCCGTAACCTCGACTTTAGGCTCGTGCTTTTTTACAACAGCTTTAATCTTTTCATCTAAGCCGTCGGTTTCTGCAGTATTTGTATTTACCGTAAGCGTTTGGTTAAAAAGTGTAATCGACGCATCAAGGATTCCGTCCATTCCTGAAATTTCCCGTTCAATTTCTGACGAACAATGCGGACAATCAAGCCCTTTTAGTATGAATTTCTTTTCCATAATACCTCCCATAAAATAATATATTTATTGTTCAACTGCTCAACTATTTAACTAAAAAAGAGAATTGTTATTTTCATTAAATCGTCGCAAGGAGCTTTGCTCCTCAGGGTTTCAGTAGGGGAACCCTACTGAAAGACTGAAACTGAGCCCGTCGCCTTAGAGGCGGGAGACATCTTGCGGCTCGGTTAAATGCTCAAAGCCTAAATCAATAATTGATTTTACATGGTCGTCAGCAAGCGAATAATAGACAATCTGCCCTTCCCTTCTGAACTTAACAAGATTGGCAAGCCTGAGAGCCTTCAGCTGATGGGAAACTGCTGATTTTGTCAATCCGAGCAAAACCGCAAGGTCGCATACGCACATTTCGTTTTGTTCAAGTGCATGTAAAAGCTTAACCC
>JBJESI010000066.1:0-2774 GCA_051882715.1 Oscillospiraceae bacterium | reverse complement strand
TTCTGTCCTTGTAGTAATCCTCCAAGAATAAATCGCTGAATGCCGCAGAGCCTGATAACGCTCCCGACTTTATAGCGGCGGCAGTTGCAACCTGGAGTCTTCCTTTGCCCTCCGCACCGTCGGATAAATCATTTTTAATTTTGAGTATCAGGAATTTGTCGTCGATATTTGCCGCAGAATATACAAGTGATGTCAACTCATCATCTGTATAATCCTTGTAGACGAGAATTTCGCTTGAGTAGCGCAGTCTTTCCGATATTGTTTTATAAATCGTATTCGAAGCGCTTTTATCCGTTCCCCAGCGAGCTGTTTCCTGGAAAAATCTTATGGAAGGCATAAGCGTTGTTGTAATTGCAAGAAGCAAAATCATTGCAACCGTAATGGCGATAATCAGTTCTATAAGAGTAAAACCGCCTTTTTTGCTCTTTCTAAGCAATTTAGCCAAATCTTATACCTCCTTACTTTGCAAATGTGCGAAGATGAATCGCATCATCCGTGCTGTCCGTTGCGACAAAGGTGCCGTTTCCCGAGACGTCATCTACGCTGTCAAATTTTAAAACATGGGTTTCGTTGTTTACCTGATTAACGCTTGACTGCTCTACCTTTTTGATTTGTGTGTCGAGATTTCTGTCAATTTTATTAACCAAGTTGCATTGTGCAAAAACTACGCTGAAGGTTACGCAAAGCAGAAGCGCAAAAATCGAGAAAACCGCAAGCGCAACAACTACTTCAACAAGTGTAAATCCTTTTTTATCTCGGAGGAAGCTTATTCTTCGTTTTATTGTCTGCATGATTTCCTCCTTATTTCTTGGAACGGTATTCCACGGAATATCCGACTGAGCCGCCGATTCCGTTCATTGCCATAGGATTGCCGTTCTTGTCAACCGGAGGAACGAACAAATTGGTCAGGTTAGAACCTGAGTCAATATGAGGATCCTTTGCAATAACAGAACCTGCAAAGCCGCTGGAACCTGTGATACTAACCATTCCCTTGGGGTTATAAGCGTAAAAATATGCCGTCGCTTGGCCGCCTGTAGCAGAAGTTCTTGCAAACGTTCCCTCTCTTGTCTTAGTTCCGTTAAAGCTTCCGAAGTTCATGTTGCAGCCACTGTTTGAAATTATATAAATATGAGCTTCGTCAATAAAATCCTTTGAATAGAAGCCGACCTCATAAGACTCCCAATGTACATTGGTCGGGAGATAGATATAAACATTTCCTCTTCCAAGCGTGGAGAACACGGCTTTTCCCAAATCGTCCTTTTGAACGGATTTGGTAATCTTGATATACAGATCCTGATAATCTCCGCTTGGCACTCCGGGGCTTACTTTTTGACCTGTTGTTGCGTCATAGATAGGCTCAACGGTGTAAATATTTGTATCAAAAACTACGCCGCCTCCGCCTGAATTGGAGCATGAAGATGTAAATCCCTCAATACTTCCTGATTCGTTGACTACTTCGTTCTGATAAATATGTCCGGAATGGTCTTCTATATTGATAACGCCGTAATTCTTAGCGGCATTTGCCGTTCCGGAGCCGCCCATAAGATTGTACTGCTCCGCCGTAAAGGTCCAGTCGCCGTATTTGGTAGCGTTAGAGGAATCCCTCAGCAGCTCCTCCAATCTATCATCCATTTTTTCGGTTTGATCTTCGTATGTTGCGGTAGGCGTAGCCGCATTGTTTTGTGTAACGCCTGTCAGCGTGTTGCTGACAAGAGTTGTTCCGCTCATTGTTCCGCCGATTTCTATGCCCTGCTCAAAATAGCATTCTGACATACCGCCGGTAAAGGATACCGAGCCGCAAACATAAACCGGGCCTTTGAAGACAAACTTGCCGTCGGAACTCATCTTGATTTCCAAATTGCCTTTTACATAAACGGGGCAATGTATCTCGCCGAACTTAGTGTTGTCGATAACCATATTGCCGCCGCAGTATATTCCTTTATCCGAAGCGTTAGCCTCTTCAGCCAATCTTATTGTTTCGTCGCCGTTTTTCTGCCATCCTGTGATTTTAAGGTCGCCGCCCGAAACAAGGTAGGAATAGAAATTGAGAACATTTGTCTTCTTATTTGTATAGTTCTCAGCCGACGGATCAACATAATCTTCTCCGAAGCTACAGTATGCGCCTCCGCCGACGGTAAGATTTGTTCCCGCAATAAACCTAAGGACATTTCCGCTGCTCATCACAGCTTTGAAATGGTTAGTGCCCATACCGTTTTGCACGTATTGGGTATTTATCGAACCGGTATTTACAATGGAGCCGCCCAAAAACGGCGATGAGTCCATATTCAGCTCCGTCTGATTGGCTGATACGCCGCCCTGCCAATGAGGCGAACCGTTAAGACTTACCGAGCCCGTTGAAACAAGGGCGTCCTCAAGTCCCGTTCCGCTTGAGTAAGGCGAAATAATACCTGCCGAATATCCTTTATGTCCGTCAAATTCGGCTTCTGCCACAACCTTAAATTTGTTTTTAGCCGCCGTAGGGAAAATATCAACCTTATATTTTCCGATTTTGTCGTATTCGTCGGACCATTCGCCTTTCACATAATCTCCGTCAGCCCAGTATTTATAACCGCCCGTTGCTTCATCCTTTTCCCACGGGTTTGCGGCTGTCGGGTCAGTGCATTTGCTCCAGTCAAGCTTTGCAAGCTTCGTGGAGAGAGTGTTGTCGCCGTTGTCGGCAACACCGTTTGCATTCAAATAGGACGCAACACTGTCAACTGCCGATTTTGCGGTATAGTATGCCTGCTGTTCCTTAACTTCGTATACCATACTCT
>JBJESI010000065.1:0-2786 GCA_051882715.1 Oscillospiraceae bacterium | reverse complement strand
GAGCATATAACGCCGATTATTACAACGGGAATTACTGCGTCAAGAATTACACTCATTTCAATGCACCTCCGTTAAGCGAAAAGATTTTCTATAACTCCCGAAAATCCCAGGAAGGAAAGGGAGGTTATCGAAGCGGCGATAAGGGTAATGGGCAGTCCCTGAAATGCTTTGGGAACGTCCGCTCCCTCAAGCCTTGAGCGCACGCCCGAGAACATAACCATAGCAAGGAAAAATCCAAGCCCGCTTCCGAGAGAGTTTACCATTGCTTCCGCAAAGGTGTAGCCCTCGTCTATATTAAGGATTGTTACTCCCAGAACAGCGCAGTTTGTTGTGATAAGAGGAAGATATACGCCCAAGGCTCTGTGCAGGGAGGGAATGTATCTTTTAAGAATAATCTCCACAAGCTGAACAAGAGCCGCAATTACAAGAATAAATACAATGGTTTGAAGATATCCGAGCCCTTTCGGGTCAAGAAGATATGTCTGTATAGGCCATGTAACCGCCGTTGCCATAAGCATTACGAATATAACGGCAATGCTCATTCCCGAAGCCTGATCAAGCTTTTTTGAAACGCCTAAGAACGGGCAGATACCGAGAAATCTTGAAAGCACATAGTTGTTTATAAAAACGGCTGAGAGAAGAATTATAACAAATCGTGTCATTTACGCTTCCTCCTTTTCGCCGCAGGCTGACTTTCCGCAGATTTCCGCCGAGGGGCAGGAAGCACAGCCGAAATTCTTTTTTGCATTTTTTCCGCCCGAGAGCTTGTTGACAAGGGCAATAAGACAGCCGAAAACAAAGAAGCCGCCGGGCGCCATTGTCATAATGGAGATTTTGTTGTCTATAAGTACGGGAATCTCCATGCCGAGCCACGTGCCGTTCCCGAAAATTTCCCTTATTGAAGCCATTAAAAACAGCGCAAGAGTGAAGCCTGCTCCCATTCCGAGAGCGTCGATTGCCGAATCAACGACTTTGTTTTTGTTAGCGTACATTTCCGCGCGTCCGAGAATAATGCAGTTAACGACAATCAATGGGAGATAAATTCCCAGCGACTCGTCAAGAGCGGGAGCAAATGCCTTTACAAGCATCTGCACCATGGTAACAAACCCTGCGATAAGCACTATGTAGCAGGGGATACGCACCTTGTCGGGAATTATTTTACGCAGTGCCGAAATTACGATGTTTGAGCAAAGAAGCACGATTGTAGCCGCCGCACCCATTCCCAAAGCGCTGGAAACGCTCGTTGAGGTTGCTAAGGTAGGGCAGGTTCCCAAAATAAGAACAAGAACGGGATTTTCCTTGATTATGCCCTTAATAAAGTTTTGCCATTTACTCAATTATTTCGCCTCCTTTGCTGTGTTGAACGCCGTAAAAGCGTCCGCTACTGCGTTTTTGTATGCTGTGGAGGAGATGGTTGCGCCTGAAATTGCGTCCACTTCGTCCAGCGTGTCAAAGCTTTTTCCGATGTACTGACTTTTATACGGATCCTCCGCCGTTTTTGAGCCGAGACCGCTTGTTTCGGAATGTGACAGCGTTTTGCAGGCCTCAATCGAACCGTCGGATTTTATTCCGCATATAAGCTTCATATCTCCTCCGTAGCCCTTGGTCGTAAGCATGAACACATAGCCTGCGCCGTTTTGCGCCTTGTAGACCTCGGTTACTCTTTCGGGGATACCGTCAAGCTCAAGCTTCTCGAATGAGTCGGCTTCTTTGAGCACCTCTGACCTTGCCTCTTCTGCGGCCTTTTCCTGAGCATCGGAAATAATGGGCGCAGTAACCTTGTTTGTGTAGGCAAGAGCGGCGGAAACCGCCAAGCATATACAGGTAAGAACAATAACAGGCTTTACGATTTCGCTGATAACTGATTTCATGCCTTGCCACCTCCCGTAAGAGGCTTAGAGCGTGTAAGCCTTGATATGTATGGGGTAAAGATATTCATAATAAGAATGGAGAAGGAAACTCCCTCGGGGGAGGTACCCCAGAACCTTATAAGCACGGTAATAAGGCCGCAGCCTATTCCGAAGATGATTTTGCCCCATTTTGTAACGGGAGTCGTAGCGTAGTCGGTTGCCATGAAGAAAGCGCCGAGCATAAGTCCTCCCGACATAATCTGATATAAAGGCGCTTTGTCAAAAATCACGGACATTATAAAAACCGTTCCGATGAATGCGACGGGAGTGTGCCATGTGATGACCTTTCTGACAAGCAGATATATACCGCCTGCAAGCAGGGCTATTACGCAGGTTTCGCCGAGACAGCCGCCTCTTATGCCTAACAGCATATCCTTGTACGAAGGAAGCAGCGATACCTCCCCTTTAAAAAGGTGAGCGAGAGGAGTTGCGCTTGATGAAGCGTCGGGGAAGGTCCATTGCGTCATTGTTCCCGAAAAAGCGGTCATCATAATAATTCTTGCAGTAATGGCGGGGTTTGCGAAATTCTGTCCTATTCCGCCGAAAAGCTGTTTTACAACAACTATTGCCGTAACGCTTCCGAAAGCCGCTTGCCAAAGAGGAATGGAAACTGGCAGGTTGAATGCGAGAAGAACTCCGGTTACAACAGCTGAAAGATCACTTATTGTGCTTTCTTTTTTGCAGATTTTTTCAAAGCCCCACTCGGATACAACGCAGGTTATTACACATACCGCAATAACAAGCAGAGCTCTTGCTCCGAAAATGAGCACGGAGGCTGCTGCGGCAGGGAGCAGAGCAATAAGCACGTCCAGCATAATGCGCTGTGTTGTGGAGGGCCCGGTTATATGCGGAGAAACCGAAGAAATCAGTTTTTTC
>JBJESI010000064.1:0-2793 GCA_051882715.1 Oscillospiraceae bacterium | reverse complement strand
CAGACGATTATGCAGGATATGTTTGCCATGATTATGATGATTGATATTTCATCTCTTGATATAGATTTTCTTAAATTCTCCGACGAATTAAAAGCAATCGGAAAAGAAATGGGACTTGAAATTCACGTAATGCACGAGGACATCTTCAATTCCATGCACAAAATTTAACGGAGGACTTTATGCTTAACACAAACGATATACTTGAAACCATACGTATGATTCAGAACGAAAATCTGGACATTCGTACTACAACAATGGGAATATCGCTTCTCGACTGCATCGACGAGGATATCGACAAGGCATGTACAAAGGTTTACGACAAAATCACGCACAAGGCGGAGAATCTCGTCAAGGTTGCCGAGGAAATCGAAAAGCAGTACGATATTCCGATTATAAATAAGAGAATTTCGGTTACTCCCATCGCAATGGTTGCCGCCGCAACGGGCAAAAGTCCTATTAAATTCGCACATGCCCTCCAGCGTGCCGCAGACACCTGCGGAGTAAACTTCATCGGCGGATATTCGGCGCTTGTACACAAGGGCTTTTCCGCGGGCGACTTGGCTCTTATCGAATCTATTCCTGAAGCTCTTGCAACAACCACAAACATCTGCTCCTCCGTAAACATCGGCTCCACAAAAGCCGGGATAAACATGGACGCAGTTGCCCTAATGGGAAAAATCGTGAAAAAATCGGCGGAGCTTACAGCCGACAATCAGTGCATGGGACCCGCAAAGCTTGTTGTTTTCTGCAACGCTCCCGAGGATAACCCCTTCATGGCAGGCGCATTTCATGGGCCGGGAGAGCCCGACTGCGAAATCAACGTAGGCGTATCTGGGCCCGGAGTTGTAAGAGCGGCTCTTGCAAAGCACAAGGACGCAGATATTTCTCAAATCGCCGATGTCATTAAAAAGACGGCGTTCAAAATAACCAGAATGGGACAGCTTGTAGGTCACGAGGCTTCGCAAAGGCTCGGCGTTCCTTTCGGAATCGTGGATTTATCCCTTGCTCCTACCCCTGCGGTGGGAGACTCCGTTGCTCATATTCTTGAGGAAATCGGGCTTGAAAGCTGCGGAACTCACGGAACTACTGCGGCGCTCGCTCTTCTCAACGACGCAGTTAAAAAGGGCGGCGTAATGGCTTCCTCCCATGTCGGAGGACTTTCGGGCGCATTTATTCCCGTTTCGGAGGACGCAGGAATGATTGCCGCCGCCGAAAGCGGAAACCTCAAGCTTGAGAAGCTTGAAGCAATGACGGCGGTTTGCTCGGTAGGTCTTGACATGATTGTTGTTCCCGGTGATATTACACCCGAAACCATTTCTGCAATCATCGCAGACGAAGCCGCAATCGGAATGGTTAATTCAAAAACCACTGCGGTAAGAATTATCCCCGCAATCGGCAAAAAAATCGGCGATACTCTTGAGTTCGGCGGACTTCTCGGATCAGGTCCCGTAATGCCCATAAACTACACATCAGCCGAAAAATTCATCAGCAGAGGCGGAAGAATTCCCGCTCCCCTGCAAAGCCTTAAAAACTGAAAATCAATCCAATGGCGGAGAAAAATGCACAGGCGTTGCCTGTCTGCTTTCTCCGCTTGTTTTTTCCGAAAAAATGCACAAAAAAATAAGTTGCTCCATACAAATTGTGGTGTATTTTATGCTTGAAAATCAGTAAATAAAGGTATATTATTTAAAGGGTATATATTTATTTGAAAAGAGGTGCCGGCAATGATTGAAGCCTTGAAAAAAATAATTGAAATAGACAGCAAGGCAAAGCAAATTGTCATTGACGCTGAGGAAGAAAAAGAAAAAATAATCGAAGCTGCGAAAACGGAAAGCGAAAGCATTAAAATCAGCACGGCAAACGAGGAAAAAGAAAGCGCCCTGTCGCTTGAAGCAAAGCAGCAAAACGAAATCGGCGAAAAAATCCGTAAAATAAACGAAAGAAAAGAAGAACAGCTTAAGCGCCTCGACGAAGCCTTTGCCGCAGGAAAAAGCAGCTGGAAAAAGGCAATAGTAAGCAGAATAGCAGGTGAGTAAATGTTAGGCGGCTACACATCAAACGCTCTTATGACAAAAGCGAGGGCGATGTACGGCAAAGGGCTCAGAGCCGAAGATTATGCCGAGCTTCTTAAAAAAAGCTCGGTTGCCGATGTATTCAGCTATCTCAAAAACGAAACCAGCTACGGCGATACGCTTAGCCCTTTTTCCGAAAGCACAATTCACCGCGGGCAGCTTGAGGGGCTTTTGAACCGCGACGCATTTGAGATGTATATGCGCCTGTGCAAGTTCGAGTCCGTTTGCTGCGGAGGACAGGAGAAATTTTACGATTACATAGTAAGGCGTATCGAAATATCGCAGATTTTGTACTGTTTAAGACTTCTCAATGCGAAAACAAAGGACGTATACATCAAGGCCCTGCCCACATATTTTATGAACTACGCAAGCTTTGACCTTATTGCGCTTGCTAAGACTCAAACCGTCGCAGAGCTTTTGCAGGTTATCGCAGATACGCCTTATGCAAAAATAATTTCGGGAGTTCCCATTGATTCAGACGGCCGCATTGATTACGGACGCTGCGAGCAGCTTTTATACAGCTACCACTACAAGGCGGCTGTCAAGGAAGCAAAGGAAAGCTTTTCCGAGGATACGGCGAAGGAGCTTGCCGAAAGCATCAGAACCGTACTCAGGACAAAAAATATAATCACAATTTTCCGTCTTAAAGCAAATTTCAACGAGGATGGAAGAGCCATTATGGCAAGGCTGATTACCGAGGGAGACAGCAAGGATATAAAGC
>JBJESI010000063.1:0-2814 GCA_051882715.1 Oscillospiraceae bacterium | reverse complement strand
CGGCAGAACGGTGCTCTTCGCCTATCTCAAGCTTGCCTGCGGGTATCTCAAGAAACACTCTCCTGTGGGGATAACGGAACTGCCTTACCACATAGACCTCGTTTTCGGGAGTAAGCGGAACAACGCAAACTCCGCCGGGGTGGAGGACAACCTCCCTTGTTGCCTGCTCGCCGTTTTCAAGAAGAACCGTGTCACGCTCAAGCTTTATTACCCTGCCCTCAAATATTTTTTCACTTGATATTGTTTTTTCGTCAAGATGCATATCAGTTTTCCTCATCAAAATCGTCTGTAATCTCTCCGCCGAGTCTTTTCAGCGCTTCGGTAAGCTCTGCGCTGAGTCCCGATTTTTCCTCGCCGCTTTCCTGATTAACAGGCTCGGAAGCATCTCCCTCTGCGGGCTGTGAAATCATTGTTATCTCGGGAGTTTTCTCCTCTGCGGGAGGCTCCTCCGCCTTAGGATTAAGCTTATCTTCGATTATATTCAGCTTTGTAGGGTCAAATTCGGAACGGCTCGTTTTGCCGTGCTCTATTGCAATATCCTCTATGCTTTTAAACGGAAGAGCCTGCTCCTCCTCGGGCTGACTCGGAGCTTCCGACATGAGCCCCTCCAGCATTGAATTGATGTATTCGTCACGTGCGCTCACTTTTGTTATAAGGTCCTTGTCGTACAGGTGAGCGTAGCGCTTCGGAGCAAATTTGTCGGGGCGTACCTTAATAAGTATGAGCCATACAAGCATATATATCACAAATGCCGAAATGCTTGCCCCGCTGATAAGAAGCCCTGTCTTGAGTCCGGGGGTGGTATAGGTAAATCTTATCGTTGCTTCTCCCTCAGGCACGGGTACAGCCATAAAGCCGCTGTTTACATTCTCTATTTCCACAGGCTGACCGTTTACCGTAGCAATCCAGCCCTCGTCATAGGGGACGCTGAAGACCATCAGATTTGCCGACTTTTGATTTGAAACGGCGGTAAAGCCGTAATTATCGTATGAAAAGCTCGTTGCCGAAGAGGAAGCAAGCCTTGTGCAGTCCTCAAGATAGCTTTCCTTGGTAAGCACGGAATTATTAAGCTTTTCAATCGGCTGCATATAAGAGCCGTATTTTTCAATCTGCTCATCCGTGAGATAAAGCGCCTTGCAGTAAAGTCTGTCACGCTTATCTGCGTCTATGGATTTGCCCTGTTCTTTGGTGAAATAATTTTCGTAGCAGTAGCCCATCGGCACGAAATATTTATTTTCATAAATTCTGAAGCCGTTTTGGGTATCGTAATACTCAAATCCGGGCAGATCGTCGTTGTATTTGTCATTGGCAAATCTCTGTTCCGAAACGAAGAGATATTTTGTGCTTGTAATTCCTCTCAAGCCGAAATAATCATAGTCAGGTCTTGTTCCTACGGTACGGTCAAGCTTAATAGAGCTGTAAAAATCGAACATCGACGAAGGTATTATGCTGTGGAAGGACTGCACTGCGGGATAGCCCCAGTACATGGAAGCATTGTCCATTTCGTCATAATAGTCAATACGGAAAAATCGGCTTTCGTCCAATTCAAAATCCGCCTGTAAAAAATTTGTCTGAATTTTGTTGATGTCAGGGCCGAGAGTCCGTCCCATTGCCATAGTAAGCGCCGTCGAGCCTACGGCAAACACGCAGGTAAGAACAGAAGCGGTCCGAAGTGCGGTTTTGTCCTTTCTCTTGGCAATTAAAACTCCCAGACACACAAGGGAAACCGCCGCAAAAGCAACCGTTGTCCAAAATTTTATCTGCGACGCAGGGAGTCCGAACCAGCGCACCACATCGGCGCTTACGTCCTTTCCGTCCGAAGCTTTAAAGCTGAACGAGACTTTGGCAGGAAGCAGTCCGATAAGGGCAAACGCCGCAGTTATTACTGCGGTTGGCACAAATCCGCTCTTCATATCAAGCCCGTTTTTATCAATGGTTACCGCCGTTGCCAGCGCCATGATAAGAATGGGCATATAAAACCATCTTGCGTAATAACAGCCGTTGAAAAGCTGGAATGCGCTGTTAAGAAACGGAATGAACGCAAAAATCACGCATACGGTTATAAGCTTTCTTGCAAAATGCTTTTTCTCCTTGGCAAAGAAGGTGATAACACCCGCCATTGAGAAGAAAGGCATATACCCTGCAATAGACGCCCACTTTGAGCCGTTATCGGGGAAGAAGTTCGGCCTTGCAGGAACATCGGGCGGGAAGAAAAAGCTTTGTATAATAGAGCCGTAGCGCTGGATTTTATCGTAAAAAATCATATCCCATCCAAGCAAAACGCTGTCGCTTTCCACCCTCGGATTGCCCACAACCATAAGCACCGACGGATAAAGCAGAGCCGCCGCAATGCCCACGCCGATTATAGTTTCCAAAGCAAGCGAAATGAATTTTGAAAAGCTGAGTCTGAAATCCTTGCAGGTAAGTCTGATTATAAAATAAATAACAAGGAAAACCGCCTGACCCGCAAAGAAATAGTAGTTTGTGAAAGCGCAAAGCGCAACCGCCAAGGCAAATACGCCCTTGCGGTTATTTACCACGCTCTCTTCAAGAGCGATAAGCAGAAGCGGAAAGAAAACTATCGCCTCGTGAAAATGGTTAAAGAAAATATTATACGAGGAAAATCCCGAAAATGCGTACAAAATCGCTCCGATAAGAGCAGTGTCGGTCTTTCTTACAAATCTGCGTATGTATGCGTAGGAAAAAAGCACCGCAAGCCCGTATTTAAGGCATGTAAGAAAGGGCATGAGGTACGGCACCCACGAATTCGGAAAAGGAATCGTCAGCCAGAAAAACGGGCTTCCGAGCAGATAA
>JBJESI010000062.1:0-2828 GCA_051882715.1 Oscillospiraceae bacterium | reverse complement strand
AAGGTTTCAATAAAACTTTTGGCTTGCCAAAAATAAAACTCTGTACGCAGTACAGAATAAAACTTGTATGTTTCCTGTATATTAAATACAGAGGTGATATACTTGTCGGATAGTATTTTAAGAGAAAAAGCAAAAGTTTTTGCTAAGGATATTGTTTATCTTTGCAGAGAAATTAAATCAGAACGAAAGGAAACCGTTTTAATTAATCAGTTGTTGCGCTCAGCAACATCAATAGGTGCTAATTTACACGAGGCACAATATGCTCAAAGTAGAAATGACTTTATATCAAAATTTGAAATAGCACAAAAAGAATGTTATGAAACGGAATATTGGTTAGAATTGCTTTTTGAAACCGAAAGTATCGGCGAAACAAAATATAAAAAATTACAAAACGATTGCGGAGCTATCCGTAGAATGTTAATATCTTCTTTGAAAACAATCAAATCAAAATAGTAAAACAAAAGGAAACGAAGCAATGAAATCTTCGTTTCCTTTTAAAATGTCCTTAGGCACCCTGCCCATTTCTCTCGGGAATTTTTTTATCCGTCATAAATAACGCTTAGCTTATTTTTCGCTGCAAAATTCTACTTTTTTGCCTTCCAATATCATATTTGTCGTTCTTACAGCGCACATTTTTCCGCACATGGAGCAGGTGTGCCTGTCCGACGGAGGCGTGCTTTCAAAGTATTCTTTTGCCTTCTCGGGGTCGATTGCGTACTTAAACATCTCGTCCCAATCAACCTTATGTCTTGCCTCTGCCATTGCGTTGTCAATATCTCTTGCGTGGGGAACTCCCTTTGCGATATCTGCGGCATGAGCGGCAATTTTGCTTGCAATGATGCCTTCCTTAACATCGTTTAAGTCGGGCAGGCGAAGATGCTCCGCCGGCGTTACATAGCAAAGGAAGTCCGCTCCGCTTGCGGCTGCAATAGCGCCTCCGATTGCGGAGGTTATGTGGTCATATCCGGGCGCAATGTCCGTAACGAGAGGTCCCAGCACATAGAACGGCGCATTGTGGCAAAGCCGCTTTTGAAGCTTCATGTTTGCAGCGATTTCGTTCATAGCCATATGTCCGGGACCTTCAACCATTACCTGAACATCTTTTGCCCATGCACGCTCCGTCAGTGCGCCCAGCTCGATAAGCTCGGAAATCTGTCCTGCGTCGGTGCTGTCGTCGATACAGCCCGGTCTCAGAGCGTCGCCGAGGCTGATTGTGACGTCATATTCACGGAGAATGTCGAGCACCTCGTCGTAATGCTCGTAGAAGGGGTTTTCGTTTCCCGTCATCATCATCCATGCAAACAGCAGAGAGCCGCCTCTGGAAACGATATTCATTTTGCGCTTGTCACGCATAAATGCGTCTACGGCACGGCGGTTTATACCGGCATGGATTGTCATAAAGTCAACGCCCTCTTCCGCATGGGCGCGTACAACCTTCAGAAAATCCTCGGCGGTGATTTCGAGCAAATCCTTATCGAGATAGCCGATAGCGTCGTACATCGGAACAGTGCCTATCATGGCGGGGGATTTTGCAATCAATTCTCTGCGGAAGGTGTTGGTTTTGCCGTAGTTGCTCAAATCCATTATCGCTTCTGCTCCGAATTTAATCGCCATGTCAACCTTTTGCATTTCAACGTCATAATTTTTGCAGTCGCCTGAAATACCGAGATTTACGTTGATTTTAGTGCGAAGCCCCGTGCCGATACCCTCGGCGGAAATGGACTTGTGATTTATATTACACGGAATGGCAACCTCTCCGCAGGCAACAAGCCGGCAAAGCTCCTCGGGCTTCATATACTCTTTTTCGGCAACAAGCTTCATTTCAGGAGTGATAATGCCTTTTTTAGCGGCCTCCATCTGTGTTTTGTACTCTCTCATGATTAAAATTCCTTTCTGGCAAGATTTTTATTTTGATTCGTCTGCGAAATATCCGCAAAGGTCAAATGCGTGATTCATCGGTCCCGAGCCTTTTCCGAGGTCGAGCATTGCCCGAAGCGCTGAGGAAACATATTTCTTTGCCCTCTGCACGGATTCTTCAAGAGTGAAGCCCTTGGCAAGGTTTGCGGCTATTGCGCTGGAAAGCGTACAGCCTGTTCCGTGAGTGTTGGGATTGTCAATTCTTGTTCCTCTGAACCATCGGTATTTACCGTCGGAATAAAGCAGGTCGTTAGCGTCGCTTACGCTGTGCCCTCCCTTGCATAGAACGGAGCAGTTATAATCCTTTCCGATAATCTCCGCCGCCCTTGCCATGTCCTCCTCGTTTTGAATGGATATGCCTGACAGAGCCTCGGCTTCGGGAATATTCGGAGTCGCTACCCTTGCAAGAGGCAGAAGCTCCGACTTCAGCGTGGAAACCGCATCCTCGCTTATTAGCCTTGCTCCGCTTGTTGATACCATAACGGGATCGACAACGATGTTTTCCGCCTTGTGTGCTTTAAGCCTGTCTGCAATGGTTTTGATAAGCTCCGCCGACGAAACCATTCCGATTTTGACGGCGTCGGGACGTATGTCCTCAAAAACTGCGTCAATTTGCTGTGCGAGAAAATTCGGGGTTACCTCCGAAATACCTCTTACGCCGGTTGTATTCTGCGCCGTCAGTGCCGTAATCGCACTCATTGCGTAAACACCGTTCATGGTCATTGTTTTCAAATCTGCCTGAATACCGGCGCCTCCGCAGGAATCGCTCCCTGCGATTGATAATGCTGTCCTCATTGTTTTTCTCCTTTTTGACTGCTGCATCATTTTTGTATAGCGACGGAGAGTGGTGCCCCCGGTCCGCCGCTGTAAACCTCGGCTAATGAGCCGAAGCAAACTTTAAAAATTTATGA
>JBJESI010000061.1:0-2833 GCA_051882715.1 Oscillospiraceae bacterium | reverse complement strand
CCACCGAAAGGCTGAAATGTCACCCGCCGCATTAGAGGCGGGGGACATCTTGCGGCTTGGTTATGTCCTGAACAAAGATAAAATTTGGAGGTAAAAAATGAAGAAAGGATTTACAAGATTTTGCAAATCTGCCGCAGCATTTTTGCTGTCGGCAAGCATTGTAATGCCTTCCGCTGTTACGGCAACTTCGCAGATTGCCGACGCAGTACAGGCAGGCGATTACAAAAAAGGCGATATCAGCCTTGATAACAAGGTAGACATTCTTGATGTAACCTTGGGAAGAAATCATATCGTAGGAAACGGAGTTCTTGACGATTTCCAATTAGTTCTTGCAGATATGAACAACGACAAGCTGCTCGATATTTCCGACATTGTTATTCTCAGATCAAACATCGTTAACGACATTGACGGCGGAACGGTTACAGTCGGAGAGGATTCAACAGATACAGATACAGATGTCGTTTCCGATACAGATACCGTTTCCGATACAGACACGGTTACAGATAAGGACACAGCTTCAGATACTGATACTGCTACCGACAAGGACACGGCTTCAGACACTGATTCAGCTACCGACAAGGACACGGCTTCCGATTCTGACACATCTACTGACACTGCTTCCGACAAGGATACGGATACTGCAGCAGATACAGACACAGACACAGCGCCTGAAATTGATACTTCTTTTGAAGTTTACGCAATAGTTGACAACGAAATTATCGCTGAAAAGATGTCCTCATCTTCCAAAACAGGCGCTATTGACGATACCGACAATGAATTCATGAATGTAGGAGAAGGACAGGGCTTCTATTCATACGGAATTCCTTTTATCCTTCCCGAAACAGAAGGCTTGGTTGATGTAAAGATTGAAATTTACGCTAAAGGCCAGGGTTCACCGAAGATTTATCTTTGGGACAGCGCTAAGGAAGTGGTAGATTCCAAGAGCATCAGCGAAAGCGATTGGACCAATCTTAAAACCACACCTGCAACCTTCGTTTTCAAGAAATCCACTCTTGCGCCCGGTCAGTATTATGCCGGCGTTCAGGCAAACGAATACATCAATATTTACAAGATTGTAATTAAAATCACTTCCTCTAAGGTTGTTAAGCCCCTGCCCGATACTGACAGCGACTCAAACCCCAACGACGGACTTGATACAGATGTAACAAACTCCACCATCGACGATTTTGCTGATTACGAGGGAGTTATCAGCAATGTTGACATCAACGGTACAGATCTGTATTCACAGGAAGGACTTGTTAAGAACTTCGGCTCATTCGGAAATCTTTACGACAAGTCCCTTTACGACAACGGCACAGGCTCAGATGTGGGTATTGCGTTCTGCGGCTGGAACCTTTACAACTATCTTGAAGACCCCTCTCTTGAGTACAAGATGAGCTACTTCCTTGAAACCGGCGAGTACGGAGTAAAGAGAATGACTTTCATCCCCACCTACTTCCTTGCAACATACAGCGAAGGCATCAAGGTTAACGGACCTGACACCCTCAGCACGGACGAACAGGCAAACATCATGGCAGAGGCTCTCAAGAATAATGTAAGACTTAATTACAGACTCCACATTGATCCTCAGAGATTTGCTCCCAACGGCGGAAGCTATTCATCCGTTGACGTAAATGTTCCCGGCTCACAGTGGTGGAGAGGTGAATTTACACAGGTTGACCCCATGGGCGAGGATTATCTTGCAATGATTGATCAGGGCTTTGAGGCTCTTGAAAAAACAATGCAAAAAATCGGAAGCACTAAGCTCGTTGAGCCCATCAGATTTGATATCGGCGCAGAGCTTATGACCTCGGTTAAAAAGTACACTGCAAACTGGAACGAGCTTCTTGAATACTGTAAGGCAAAGCGTGACGCAAGCCCCTACCTCAGGGATAATGTGGTACTCGGCTACAACTTCTGCCACCACATCGAATATCTTATCGAGCTTGACCAGCACGCTGACTACTTCGGAAGAATTAACGGCACAGGCGTAACATATCTCGACAGACAGGATCTCCTCTTTGTTGACGATATGCCCGAAGAAAACAGACAGCTTCTCGCACAGTTTATCAAGGACTTGGATGTTTTCTCGATCTCTCAGTATATGCCCATGGATATATTTGCAGAGGCTGACCTGAAGAGCACAGACATAGAAACAACTCCTGAGGACGTGCGCGACGCACTTCTCACTCATGAGCAGAACTTCCTCCAGAAGGTTCTCATGGGTAAGCTCGGACTCAAGCCCGATGAAATTCCTCCTTTCTATCTCGGCGAATACGGCATGGGTATCAAGGGTCTCAACGCCCCCAATGTTTGGGACAGAACAGCTTGGAGCGACTCTGAGCTTGCAACCTACGAGGCTCAGCAGAAGCACGCTGAAATCGCTATCAAGGGACTTATGCTCTATATGCAGGACGAGAGATCCGTTGCAATGACGCTTTCGCTCTGGCTCTCCGGCGCTCCCTATGATGTAATCAATTTCTATCCCGGAATGAATGTGGGCGATTCAGGCCACGGCTATCCCGGAAAGGCTGCATACAACGCAAACGCAGACGCAGCTCTTAAGAAGTACTGGAAAACAGGAAGCGTTGAGTAATAAATCGTTTCGTAATAAATCATTTCCTAATAACAGTATCCCCGACTCATGCAGCCGGGGATATTTTTTGATAATTACATTTTCAAATTTACGGCACTCACGGCATTGAACCTGAGATTAAGAGATTTTTTCTTTTATGATACATTAAAACAGGCAAAATAAAAAAGCCGCCTCAGCGACTGTGAACAAGTCCAGTAAAAACGGACAATAGAAAAAAGCCACCTCCTATGGTATAAT
>JBJESI010000060.1:0-2836 GCA_051882715.1 Oscillospiraceae bacterium | reverse complement strand
TAGGCATTAGGGAGCCGAACCCCTAATGCCTTAATGTATTACTATTTTCTGTTCTACGTCTGATTTTATGTAAAAAAAATAGGCAGGCGCCCAAAAAAGGCGTCTGCCGATGGTTTTAAGCTTATTAAAGCACAACGGAGGAAGCCGAAGCAGAGTCGGGAGTTTCCGTTTTCTCGGTGCTTTTGTTGTTCTCGATTGCCACAAAAACATTTGCAAGAATTGTAACAACAAAAAGGATTACGGCGCAAATTTTTGTCAGTCTGTTCATCTGCGCTTCCTTTGTTCTGCTGCTGTTCTTATTGAAATAAGATTCCGCAGAGCCGCCTGTGATTGCGGAAGAAAGTCCCTGGTCCTTATTGTCCTGCAAAAGCACCATAACAATGATAATTATTGAAGAAAGCAACAGTAAAACGCCGCCGATAATCTGTAAAACGCTCATTTAATATACCTCTTAATCTATAAAAATTTGTAAGATTTGATAATCGCAATTTGAATTATACCATTATTCAGCAGGTTTTGCAAGTGTTTTTTTTATTTTTTTGAAAATTACCGCTTTTATTTTCAGTTTTCAATTACAGAAGCTATGAATTTTGAAATATCCGTGTTGTCAACGGTTGCTCCGTTAAAGATTTCCGTTCCTTCTCCGTATGCGAACACGGGGACATTTGTATTCGTGTGATTTGTCGACGTAAATTTAAAGGTTTCATAAGCTCCGTCAACGATGAGTCCGCCTGTTTCGTGGTCGGCGGTAATTATTACAACCGTGTCGGGGTGGTACATCGCATAGCTCATAATCTCCTCAACAGCCCTGTTAATGTCGTTTAAGGCTGAGTACACTCCGTTTAAGTTGTTGTTGTGCGAGTATTTATCAATATAGGCTTCCTCGTACATCATAAAGAATTTGCTGTCGCCCGCCGCAGAAAGCGCCCTTCCTATTTCGGTTCTCACGGAATCGGAGGGGATTTTGCACACGATACTGTCAGCCTTGCTCGACTTCTGGCTTTCGAGAATAGCGTCGGTCTCCGACCTGTCATTTACATGAGCCGTAAAGCCAGACGGCGTAGCTCCCGTATAAAGGTCTGTGGAAAGAACTGCGGAATATACTCCGTTTTCGGCGGCACGCTCCGTCATCAGCTTAAGGTCGTTGCCGTCCTTGTCCCTGCCGACCCTGCCGTTAGCCGTCTTTACGCCGGTGGAAAGGGCTGTTGCCGCGGCGGCGCTGTCGGTGATTTCTCCGTTTACATTGCAGGTAATCGCAAAGCCCTTTGCAGGAAGCCTTTTTGCAAGGAAATCCGTTCTCAAAACAGAGCCGGGATTTGTGTAGTCCTTATAATCGCTCAGGAGCTCCACGTGCTCGGGACCCATTCCGTCGCCGATAACAAGCACAATGTTCCTTGCCTCGGCTGGTACAGGCTCTGCGATGACGGCGTCGATTTTCATTTCCCCTGCGCCGTCCACCATTTGGGCAAAGCTGTAAGCGGCCGCGCTTTCAAGGAAGCTGTCGCCGTAAACCGCAATGCTTGTCTTATCGGGAATTATTCTGTATTCAAAGCTTGTTCCCTCTGCGGACTTTGCCGTATTTACAAGCTCTCTTGTCTGCGCGTCGCCCACGATTATTTCGTGGGCGTAGCTGCCTGCCGTTTCGTTTACAACCGCAATGTCAACGCCGCAGTCAGCCGCAATGTCTTTTTTAATGTAATCGGCGGCGCTAAGCTCAAGCTCCGTCGCCTTTTCGGGGATAACGATAACAAATTCGTCGGCGGAAATGCCGTTTATTTTCGGAGCGTCGCTGTCCGAGTCGGCTCCGTTCACAATTACGGAGCGGACAATTACAACGTCCGTAACATCAATGTTTCCGTCGCCGCTTACATCCGAACGGGCAAATTCCTCCTCAGAAAGCTCCGCACCGTTTACAATGCAGGAGCGGAGATTGACAACATCAAGCACGTTGAGTATTCCGTCGCCGTTAATGTCAATCTTTAACGAGCCGAATCCGCCGAAGGCTACGGCGGCGGCAAGCAAAGAACCGATAATTTTTTTCAATCAAAACACCTTCCGTAAAAATTATTTTTTACTTATCGTTACAATTTAATTCGGAGCAAAGCCCGATTAGCTCGCAAAATGTTTCGGTAGGCGGCTTCTGCCCATACCGAAAGACTGAACCGAAACCCGCCGACTTACGGCGGGTAACATCTTACAGCTTGATTATACACTTCATACCGAATTTTGTCAACAAAAAAGCGAAGCGGACTGATTTTTGCCGCTTCGCCGTGTGATATTTGATTTTTTACAATTATCCGAAATTCGCAAACCACTGCGTCCAATAGTAGTAGTAGCCGCTTCCTGTTTCCTTGTAGCCGATAGCCATATGAGTATAGTTGGGGTCAAGAATATTTTCACGGTGCCCCTCTGAATTCATCCATGCCTTTACTACCTGTTGGGGAGTCTCATAGCCCGCCGCAATATTCTCCCCGATTGCATACCAGTTTAAATCGCTGTCGTAAAGAAGCTCAAACCAAGCTTCGCCGTTAGGTCTGGTGTGGGAGAATTTTTCTGTTATTTCATTTGCCCTTATCAGCGCAAATTCTTCAAGCTCATCGCTGTATAACAGCGGTTCGAGCCCGACCTTTGCACGCTCCGCATTGACAAGCCTTAAAACCTCGGTCTTGTAATTGTCAAGCTTGCTTTGACTGGAGCCCGCAACAGCAGTAGCTTGAGTTGTTACGGTTGTGGTTGCGGTTGTGGTAGTGGTTGTGGTTGTTGTAGTGGTTGTTGCTTGAGTTCCGGTCTGTTCTGTATCACCGCCGCCTGTAACGCTTCCGCCGGTTTCGCTGTC